>CAZKNW010000012.1:0-21135 GCA_964554035.1 uncultured Verrucomicrobiota bacterium | reverse complement strand
GAAGGATCCGCTGTTGCCGTCCCGGACATGTCTGAACAAGGGGCGGTGTCGGATACGCCGGAACCCATGGTGACCGAATCGGACGCACCAACGCCGGATCCCCAGCCTCTGTCGGGAGATTACGAAGGGGTGGATTGGCATCGTTGGCGTGGTCCTGGCAACAACGGCATTTCGCCTGAGACCGCATGGACGCATCAGTGGCCAGGAGGACGCCCGAGGCAGTTGTGGAAGGCCGATGTCGGAACCGGCTATTCATCGCTTTCCGTATCGAAGGGCAGGGTTTTCACCATGGGCTTTGAGGGAGGGAAGGACAGGGTGGTTTGTCTTGAATTCGAAACGGGCAGGGAGATCTGGGTCTTTGAGTACCCCGCCCAACTGGAACCCAACATGTATGAGGGCGGACCCAATGCCACGCCCACCGTGGACGGAGACCATGTTTACACCTTTGGCAAGCAGGGTGATCTGCACTGCCTGGATGTGGCTTCAGGTCGCAAGGTTTGGTCTGCCAACGTGAAGGAATTCGGTGCAAAGCAGCCTTCATGGGGGTTTTCCGGATCCCCTCTTGTGGAGAGGGACCTTGTCTACGTGAACGCTGGAACGGCGGGTGCGGCCTACGACAAGAAGACAGGAGCCCGGGTCTGGGCCAACGGAAGCGATGGCGCCGGCTATGGCTCTCCGCTGACCGCCGATTTTGGAGGAAGACCTCAGGTCGTCTTGTTCACGGGGAGTTACCTTCTGGGTGTCGAGCCCGAGACCGGAAAGGGGCTCTGGAGTGCGCCATGGGAAACCTCGCACAAGGTGAACGCTGCTGACCCCGTCCTGGTTGGGAATGCCGTCTTTGTCTCATCAGGATATGGAACGGGTGCGGGAGTCTTCAACATGGGTTCAGGGAAACCTGCCAAGCTCTGGACCAATGACAAATTGAAGAACCACTTCAATCCGAGTGTGCACCTCGACGGCCATATCTATGGCATCGATGGAAACAACGGGCAGAACAATGCGCTGGTCTGCATGGACGTGCGAAACGGACGTGAGAAATGGAGGGAACGAAGGGTGGGCTTTGGATCCCTCATTGCGTCGCCAAAGCGTCTCATCGTCCTGACCGAGCGGGGTGAATTGATGGTTCTTGCTGCAAACCCCGACCGCGTTCAACCCTTGGCAAGAGGCCAGGTGCTGGGCGGACAATGCTGGACTGCACCGGTGCTTTCGCAAGGGCGGATCCTTTGCAGGAACGCTTCAGGAGACGTGGTCTGCGTCGACGTCAGGCCCTGAAGAAGTCTTCGTCTGGGGAAGAAGGCGGAATCCTGGATTCCTTGGGTTGTGGCGGATTGAGCTTGTTGTAGACCTTCTGTGCAGTGAGTGCGGCCAGGACACAGGAGACGCAGAAACCGATGATGGCGAGTACGAGGATGGTTTTTGGAACCTTCCTGTCGCCCTCCAGTTCAGGGCGTGTTCCAAGGTAGATCAGGGCCGCAGCCAAGGCGGGTATTCCCAGGACGGTCAAGGCCTGGGCGAGGGTGATCAGATGGACGGTGCTGCCTTCCTTTGCGAGCGAGGCAATGGCGACAAGTCCTCCTGTTGCCAAGGCTGCGACGGTCATGTGAACGGGCCATCGGTCCTCGATCCGTGCTCCCTTGCCGATGGCGTCGGACATCACAGTTCCGCCGATCATGGCGTTGACCAGAAACGAGCTGAGTGCACCTGCCAGGATTCCCAGACAGAAGACGATTCTTCCGACCGAACCAAAGGCTGGCTCCAGTTGAATGGCCACATCCCCAACCGACTTGAAGTCAACGGGGTTGGGGTGTCCGTGGAAGACACGCCACGAGGTCAAAAGGATGATGATCGTGACCACTGCAAGTACCGAGATGCTGACCATGGAATCGATCATGCCCTTATGGGCATCCGCGACGGTCCATCCCTTCTCACGGACCAGATAGGCCTGATAGAAGGCGCCTCCAACCGAAAAGGTGGTTCCAATCATGGCCAGCAGCGGGAGCAATTCTGGAGAGGAGGTGGAGGGCACCGGCTCAAAGCCCCTCGGCTTGATGAAGACCACCACGACATTGACAAGAAAGGCCAACGACATCAGCCCGATCAGGATCTTCATTCCCTTCTCGATGAAGGTGTAGAGGTTGCGAAGCAGGTAGAGACAGGCGATCACGAAGGCATTCGTCAAGACAAGCACGAGAGCCCGTATCGGAAAGCCGAATTCCTCACCGGAGTCGCCAAGGAGCATCGGTTCGAGGCCGCCGATGAGTGCGAGGTTGTTGGATGATTGGAAAAAGGCCACGAGGACGAAGAGCGTGGCACCGATGAAAATGGTGGCCGGCTTGCCAAGACGCCGGGTCAGTTCCTGGCACACGCTGTTTTCGTAGACCACCCCGAGACGCGCAGCCAGCGCGACCATGGCAATCATGAGTATGGCGGCGGCAACGATGACGGGGAGCCCGATGAGGCCGAATGAGGCCCCAACCTTGGAACTGGTCAGGATGGATCCTGGTCCCAGAACAACCGCCGCGACAATGATGGCCGGTCCTACCGACTTGATCAGGTCTTTCATGGGAGATGGGACGAGCCTAGGAGGGATCCCGCGGGTTGGCCATCCTTCATTCCTCGCTGGCAGCGATCTTGTAAGCGGAGGACAATCCGAAAAACAGGACGATCCAACACCAGACCGATCCGAGCGATTCCTTGACTCCGGCCACAAACGTGGCGCCCTCGACTCCGTCTATCTCCTCCATGATCGCACTGACATAGGCATCCTGGTAGGCCTTCCGCTCAAGGGGGGCCTTGGCGGCGTACTTGAGCTCCGGCATTACCTTGGACATGAAGCCATTGATGGAATAGGTGTCCACGGTTTCAGCCGTGATGTCAGGGGCGTCGGACGAGAAATCTTCCAATTCCATATCGGTTCCAGCAACAAAGCCCCAATCCCAGATGAACTTGTTCCAGCTGAGGTAGAGGGGTTTTGGGTCGTCGCCAGACTTTTACTTGGAAACATTGGAAAGAAGGTTCACATACTGCTTGTAGGCGGCGTCATTGATCTCCTCGGCGATTTCCTTGCTGAGATTCTTGACCATGGTGGTGGTGGCAAGACCGTTGCCTGCAAGGATGGTCAGGGCGGCGACCACGACGGCAATGATTCCTGCCTTTTCACCTCCTGATTGGGGTGAAGATATTCTCGCTCCCACACCTATGATGGCGCCCACCAACCAGCCGAGAATGACGAATGCCTTTCCTGTCAGCACGAGGGATCCGTACCAGATACCAAGGCCGAGACCTCCCGCCAGCAAGGTAACCAGGTAGGTGCCCATGAAGCTCGGCTCCTTGTAGCCTGGCCTTTCCTTCGAGATGATCCTTGCTGCTGCGGCAGAGGCCGTTGATGGATCCAGCTGGCCTTCAAGGGAAGGGGCAGGCGGGGCGGGTTCGGGCGTTGGCTTGGTGCTCAAGGCTGGCTTGGAGGAAGCCGACAGGGAGAGGCCCGGCTTTTTCTTTTCGGGTTCTGGAGCAGGCTGTCCTGCTCCTGACTTCAGGCTGATTCCCGGGCGTGAAGCGGGAGCTGTGGGAGGAGATTTCTCCGGTGCTGTCGCAGGTGCGGCTTGTTCCACGACAAGCGCGGTTTCAACGCCTTCTTCCTCTGCAATGAAATCGTTGGCGATGGAGGTGCAATCTCCTTCGCACTGTGGGCATGCAATGGCGCATGGCATCTCGGCATTCACGGGTTCCACATCGAACGAGAACCGTGACCCACATGGACAGCTGATCTTGACTTCGAGCATCTCTTTTTTTGGCTGGTAGTTTGGAAGCTCGAAACTCAAAGCCTTCCCTGAGGTGGGATCTTGATAGTGAGTCTGCTTTGACGTGGCAAGCGCTGAAAGGTCCTAAAACGGGTAACCAATTGAAAAATGCAGGCTACCCCTTGGGTCGGCCGTCCTTGCATTGATATTGTGGCCGTATTCGATACGGGCTGGACCGATGATGGTCTTCCATCTGAGACCTCCTCCCACCGAGTAGAGTCCTTCTGCTGCCGGATAGCTTTTGATGTTCCTTGCCACCCCCACAGCGTCGGTGAATATCACCACGGACCAGGCGGAGGTAAGCATTTGTTCCAGCTCGATGTTGCCTTGCGAATAGGTGGCCGCTCCCTGGATTTGTCCGGCCGCGTCGAGAGGAGAGGCCTGGCCTTGTTGGAATCCCCTTACTGAATTCTCGCCTCCGGGAAAGAACCGCTTGTTGAAGGGGAGATCGAGAGCCCGGCCTCCAAAGGTGGTGGCCACCCCATGGCTGGCCCCCAGGTGCAGGTAGCGGCCTCCACCCAGCGGTTGATGCCACGAGGCGGCCATGTCCAGTCTTTGGAAATCAACGGAACCTCCCGCCCTGGAGGTGGCGACCTCGAGGTTGGTGAAGAACTTGTAGCCTTTTCGGGGAGTGATGGGGTTGTCGCGCCTGTCGTGCTTGATGTCGAACACGAGTGAGCTGACCACGGCCCTTTCCAGTCCGATGGGGTTTGCGAGAAGGGAGTCCTCGGCATTCAGGCGCTGGTAGTTGTAACGGGCCGTCACCCGGCTTTGGATGGGCTCGAGGAAGTATCCCAATCCGATGCCACCTCCATACTCCACTCGTGTGAAGGAGAACTCCTCGCGCCTGAGCCATTCGCCGTTGATGAAGGCATCCAGTTCCCAGCTTGTGATGTCAGGCATCGTGTAGATGAAGTCTGAACTGGTGGCGCGGAAGGACTGGATGCCCCGCAGGCGGTAGCGGTGTGCGCTCCCAAAGATGTTGTTCTGGTCCAGTTCGAACCCTGCCCTGACCCGTTCGTAGCTGCCCACGCCAAGGAGGAGGCTCAGGTCGAAGCGCTTTCCCTCCTCAAGCTCGAAGGTGACATCCCGGACAGGTTGATTGGTCACCGAACGTTGTTCGCCCAGCCTGACGCCCACGGAATCGAAGCTTCCAAGTCGGTTCAGTCGTTGCCGGGCCTCATCAATTTCGAGCGGGTTGAAAAGATCACCAGGCTCAACCTGAGCCCGTTTCTTCAGTCGGCGAAGCCGTGTTCGTTCGTGACCCTCAAACCTTACCTCGCCGACGTTTACCTGTGGTCCGGGGACAAGCTCGGCCTCCAGGCGCAGGTGCTCCTCATCCCCCGAAAGGGTCCTTGAGGTTTCCTTCACGCGCAATTGCGCGTTCGGATAGCCGTCTCGGTATTGGGCATGAATCATTTCCTGTGAAAAGTCCTGCTGCCAATACCGTGACCAGACAAGATTGGGTTCCAATTCAAGTTGGGCGGAAACGGATTCGTATTTCAGGATGATCTCATCGACGAACACCTTTCTTCCTTCATCCACCTTGACATAGAACTGCACTTCTCCGGTGTCGTCATTGAAGTGGATGGACTGTTCCCTGACCTGTGCTTCCGCGTATCCCATTCTTTGAAGGGCGATCTCCAGGTTGGTCATGCCTTGGTCGGCCCGCCGGCGGTTGTAGGCTCTCTGCTTTCTGGAGGGAATCAGGCTGTCCGCCACAAAGAAGTAGTCTTGTGCCTCCTTCTCCGAGATGGCCTGCAGTCCCGAGAAGTGGAGGGATTCAAAAAAATAGAGCTGATTTTTCTCCACCTTGAAGGTGAGCTTCGAGCAGGTGAGGTCTCTTGGGACTTGTGCTATGCGGTTTCGAGTCCATTCCAAGTTCGTTGTGTTGGTTCCCTGAACAATGGCCTCACAGGTAAGAGTTGCCCTGAGATAGCCGTCCTGAGTCAGGCGGGAAAGCAGGATGAGGGCTGCATCCTCAATGAAGTTGGCGTCAAATCTGGGAGGGAACTTGCCATCGGTCTGGGTGATCTTGACCAGATTCCTCAATTCCAGATTGGTCAGTAGCCCATAGCCCTTGATGGAAAGCTTCCCGGGCTTGGGCTTCCTCTCTTCATCGGGTGTTCCGGTGGTTTCTTCTCCCTTGGAAACCCGCGGCACGCTGACCAGAAGGAGGAACGCCAGGGTGATTCGCACAGCTGCTGAAGCGTGGGCTCCCGGCATCATTTTGAGTACACCTTCCACTTCACTCCGGCATTGAGGGCATTGAACCGGTCATACTCGCCAACGAGGGACCAATCGTCGCTCAGACGGTATTCGATATAGTAGGTGAGTTTCCCCTGGTCCGTGACATTGTCGCCCGATCGAAAGGTGAGGCGATCCTCATCCGAAGGCGCGAGTCCAATCTTCTGGAGCAGGTCGCGTCCGAAAAAGAAGGCCACCCTTCCCGCCTTGTCCTCATCCGAGAAGGAGTAGTTCAGGCTGGGGATTTCACCAACGGTGAGCATGAGAAGGATTTCCTTGGAGCTCAGTGATGGTGTCGAGCTGAAGGTCAAATCCGGCTTCTCAGAAGTGCCCTCCAATTCAAATCGCACGTCATACCCGAAACGTCTGGAGGATCCGGTCACGTCGAGGGTTGGTAGATGCGGGTTCTCCTTGGTGAGCTTGACATTGCCCTTGTCGACCTCAATGTCTCCGAAGGGGAACAATGCCGCCCCTTTATCCACTTGGATCTCGCCGATCGAATAGGGTGTCTTCAGGGTTCCTCCCAGCTTGAGATCCGCCGAAAGCGTACCCCTGAAGACCGGGGTCCGAACGTTCATGAACTCCCTGCCCGTGATGTCGATGTCGACCTTCCAGTCTGCGAGTGGAGGGGTGTCGATGCTGAAGTAGGGAGGCCTTGATTCCGGTTGTTCCGGGCCGCTGTTGATGATGGACTTCAGATCCAACAAAAGGAGGCTGTTTCTGAGGTTCAACTTGCCGTGGATCAGGGCCGGTTCGCGATTTGTCTGACCTACCTTGAGGTCGAGGTCACATCGGACAATCAGTTCAGGTGTTCTGACAAGGGCAAGGTTGGTTCCTGTCACCGATGCATCGAAGAGGAGCCCTTCAGCCTGAGTGTAACCCAGTTGACCCACAACTTGAAGAGGCTCTCCGCCCAGGATCCCCGTGAAATCCTGGATCCGCGCCTGTCTACCTTCGAAGAGGATCCGGGAATGAATGTCCCGAACTGCCCCAAACGAAGAAAAGGGGTAGGTGGCGGCATTGGTCAGGATCATCTCCCCCTCGAGGCCTCCGTTTCTCCATGAAGCTTCAAGGCTCAGTCCTCCTCTGGGTTGCAGCAATTCGGGCAGCACTTCGGAAAAGGCCTGGATCTCCGCCTCGGGGATCCTGATGTCCGCCGTGGCAGTTTGCCAGTCGATCAAGGGAAGGGCCGCGGAAGCTTCCATTTGAATCTTGTGTGTCAGGGGAAGGTGTCCCTTGAAATGGACAGGTTGGTTCCCCATGGAAAAAGAGCCCTTTGAGACCGTCAGGGCGTTCGGTGTCACCTGGCATTCGAGAAGGATGTTCTCGAAGTTGGGCAGATTGGGGATGGCAGGAAGGGACGTTGCTGCAGGAAGGCTTGCTTCTGGGATTGCCAGCTTCATTTCCGCCTGTGGCTCGCTCAGGGTTCCTTTGGCCTTCACGTGTAGATTGGGCCGGCGCAACGAGATCGAAAAGAGCCTCTCGAGGGAGGTCCAGAGCTCTGAGTTGGGCATCGTGTCCAACTCGGCATGGATTGGCCCCGATTCGTCAATCCGTATCAGGCGATCGCTTCCGGGCCAGATGGAAACGGGCAGGCTGAGCGTGGCGGTCGCTCCCGGGGCATCGTTCCAGGTCAGGGCGAGGTCGGTCATCCTGATATTGGCAGGACTGAGGTTGGCGGTGGCCTTCATTCCGATGACTCCTCCCTCCTTGAAGGCGTAGCCCCCGGCGATGCTGGCGGTGGCCTGGAGAGGACCGTTGTTCCACTGACCGTTGAAGATCAATTGGTTCAACTCGAGGGAAGGTACCGTCGTGTTCAGAATGCCCCTTAGGAACGATGGGTTCATTTGCTTGAGCACGCACTGGATGCTCCCGGTCTCAGGAAGGTCCAGCTTTGCGGTGAGGCGTGCGTCGAGATCAGTCCCCTTGAACTGGATGGGGCTCGTTGTGATCCGTGAAAACCTTCCATCCTTTCCCTGACGGAGATTCACCTGGAAGGGGTTCTCGATGGTGAAGGAAGGTACGTTTTCCTCCTTCATCCAGTTGAGACGGGCGACGTCCACGATAACGGAGGAATCGCCTGTCTCCCGAGTCAGGCTTCCTCCCAGTGAGACCTTTGCGGCTTCAGTGTTGATTCCAATCTCGGAGAACTGCACCTCATTGATGGTTGCCGTGCCTTTGGCAGAGAGGTCGAAGGGGAGTAGGTTGGGAAGCGATACGAGGTTTGCCGACGCATTGAAACTGGCTGAAGGATTGCTGAATGATCCATCAAGGTTTGCGCTGATCTGGGAGACTCCTGCCTTGAAACTATCGGGTAGCAGGCTGGAAGGATCGCCCTCGGCCAGGATCTGGAGTCCCTCGAATGACCTCGTCGCAAGGTTCAGGTTTCCCTTGGCCTTGACGCCGATGGGGTTTCCTGTCACCTCGGCAATCGATTCCTTCAGGGAAATGATGCCATCTTGGAAGCTTCCCACGGCGGAGATGTCGAGCCGTCCCACTGCCGGGTGGAAAAGGTTTTCAGTGGCCGCCTCGAAATCGATCCTTGGAATCAGGGTGAAGTCGCTGACGTCATCGGTCCTGAGTGTCATATTGAGATTTCCCTTCAGGTCCTCCGCCAGGGCGTGGTCTTCAAGTTTCGTCTCCAGTTTCAAGGTGGACTTGGAAATGGAGATCCCGTTGGTCCAGGTGATGGCAAGGGGTTCGAGCAGGTCCACCGTGAGTGTCCCAGATTGAAGGTTGGCATGATCAACAACCAATTGTTCAAGGTTTCCCCGAAGGGAAAAGGGCATGGCGTTGGTGATCTCGATGTAGGGAGTTGAGATGGTTGGGCGCAGGTCCCCTGAGACGATGTACTGTTCCCCATCCCAATCGATCACGCCGTTCAGGCGTCCCGCGGGCGAGGTGTCGGCATCGGGCAGGCTGGTGTAGACGGGCAGGTTCTCGAGATGTGCTGAGATGGTTTCGGGGGTGAAGGCATTTCCTGGAAAGGACAGGGAGGAATCAATTCGGCCTCCCATGAGGAAGGTGGTTCCTGAAATCAGGGTGCCGTCGTCGAGCAGGTTGATGGCAAGGTCGGCCTTCAACTGTGCTGGGTCTGAATAGCAAACAAAGGTAAAGGCTCCCTCGTTTGCCTGGGTGATTCTCATTTCGAGATGAGAGGGGAACTGACGTGGCAACAGGATCATTCCCTTGATTGTGGAGGTTTCCAGCGAGAGAGTCGGGATCACGAACTGGTTCGTGCCGATCACCAACACTCCTCGTTTAGCTGATGCCCTGGGGATCCACCTTGCCGCCAGTGTGAGGTAGGTGTCGAGTTCCCTCAGCAGATCGTCGGGAGAATCAGGTGCTGGCTGGGATCCTTGTCCAGAGTCTTGGAAGGTGGCCTTCCAGTCGGTGATCGCCAGAACCTCTTCCGCACCTATCTGGTAGCGTCCATCGCTCATGGCCAGACGGCAGAGTTCCCAGAGTGGAAGGGTGGTGATCTTGGAAGCTTCGAAAGAGATCTCTCCGTCCTCCCATTGGACCTTTTCAAGGACGAGGGAGTCATCCTTGTCCACCTGTGCGGTTGTGATGGCTATCCCCTCCTTGGATGCGAGGTGGACGACGAGCTGGGGGGCCCAGAGTGGGCTTCCGAAAAAGGTGATGGCCAAAAGAAGCAATGGTATTCCGAATGCCAGGAGGCACCTTCTCAACCAACGTCTTTTCCTGGTTTCACCCATAAGGAGCGGTCGACATCATGACGGCTTGAGGGTTCCTGTCCAAGCAAACAGCGGGCAGTGGCGGCGGAATCTTGACCGGGCCAACCAGCTTCACCAATGTCCACCCCACCATGGCGCTTTCAAAGCAATTACTCTCCGAACTTTCCGAAATGGAGGGCACTCCTCGACTGCTGACCAAGAAGGAGGACCTGATTCCGTATTCCTTCGCCGGAACAGCTGCCTTGAAGCAGCTGCCGGGCGCCGTGGTCTTTGCCGAGACCCCGGATCAGGTGGCCCGGATCCTGAAGATCGCCAACCGCAGCGATACCCCTGTTGTCACCCGTGGATCGGGAACCGGATTGAGTGGAGGAAGCCTTCCGGCAAGGGATTGCATTGTCCTTTGCACCCTGAAAATGGATTCCGTGCTTGAGGTGGATCCCGCTAATCTCACGATCTTGGTTGAACCTGGTGTGACCACGATCCAAGTGGCAGAGGCGGCCGCTGGGGTGGGGCTTTTCTATCCACCAGATCCGGGTTCGATGAAGATTTCTACCATCGGAGGCAACGTTGCAGAGAACAGTGGGGGATTGCGGGGGCTCAAATATGGCGTAACACGCAACTATGTGATGGGTCTTGAGGTCGTTCTGCCGGATGGGGAGGTGATGTGGACGGGCAACAAGTGTGTCAAGGACGTGGCCGGCTATTCGGTCAAGGATCTCTTCATTGGATCCGAGGGGACTCTGGGTGTGATCACCAAGATCTTGTTGCGCCTGATTCCCAAGCCTCGGATGAAGCGAACCATGGTGGCTACCTTTGACCAGATGGATCTCGCTGCTGAGGCGGTTTCCGCCATCATCGCGGAGCAAATCATTCCCTGCACGCTGGAATTCCTTGATCGCACCACCATTCATTGTGTGGAGGACTATGCGGGAATTGGGCTTCCTCTTGACTGTGAGGCGTTGCTTCTCTTGGAAACCGACGGACATCCGGCCGTGGTGGAAGAGGAAGCGGTGGCTATGGAGCGAATCTGTCGCTCGGTTGGCGCGATGGAGGTGACTACGGCCAGGACGGAGGAGGAATCACTAAGGCTTTCAGGCGCCCGCAGGGCGGCTTTCAGCGCCCTCGCAAGATTGGCTCCGACCACCATTCTGGAGGATGCGACCGTTCCGAGAAGCAGGTTGGCCGAGATGGTCCGGTTCGTGAACCGGGTTGCAGACAAGTTTCAGCTCAAGATTGGGACCTTCGGTCACATGGGGGATGGCAATCTCCATCCGACTTTCCTGACCGATGAAAAGAATGTTGAGGAAATGGAACGGGTTCACGCCGCTTTCGGAGAGATCTTCCATGAGGCCATCCGGCTGGGTGGTACGATTACGGGAGAGCATGGAATTGGAGTTGCAAAAAAGGAGTTCCTCCCTGTTTTCGCGGGAAAGGCCCAGATGGCGGTCATGAAAGCGTTCAGAAAGGCCGTTGATCCCAAGGGAATCCTGAATCCTGGGAAGATGTTTTGAGTGGTTTCCCTGATTCCTCCTTGAAAACGCTTTAATCAGGGTGGATTGGTATCCATACTCCTCCTTTCTCTATGACCCAGAAAAAGTCTGACGAATCATTGCCTCCAGATCCCATTTCCGTCGTTACGGGGGCGGCTGGATTTCTGGGATCCCATCTGGTGGATCTTCTCCTTTCCAAGGGTCACAGGGTGATTGGCATCGATAATCTTGTCACCGGATCGGTAGACAACATCTCTCATCTGGCTGGAAATACCCGGTTTCGTTTCATTGAGCAGGATGTGACCGAATACCTCTATCTGGATGGTCCGGTGGACTACGTTTGGCATTTTGCATCACCGGCCAGTCCCGTCGATTACCTCGAATTGCCCATCCAGACCCTCAAAGTGGGTTCGCTGGGTACGCACAAGGCCCTTGGGCTCGCCAAGGTCAAGAAGGCGAGATTTTTGTTGGCTTCGACATCGGAGATTTATGGCGATCCTTTGGTTCATCCTCAGACGGAAGATTATTGGGGAAATGTAAATACCTTGGGTCCAAGAGGTTGCTACGATGAAGCCAAGCGTTTTTCAGAGGCATTGGCCATGGCCTACCAACGTGAACATGGGGTGGAGACCCGAATTGTGCGCATTTTCAACACCTACGGCCCCAGAATGAGGCTCCATGATGGGCGGGTGGTACCTGCCTTCATCAGTCAGGCCCTTGAAAGTCAGCCCATCACGATTTTTGGCGATGGGGGGCAGACGCGGAGTTTTTGCTATGTCTCGGACCTGATTGAAGGCATCTACAGGCTCATGCTGATCAGCAGCCCCATGCCTGTTAATATCGGTAATCCGCATGAGTTGACGGTCCTGGATTTTGCCAAAGAGATCATTCGATTGACCGGGAGCAAGAGCGAATTGGTTTACAAGCCGCTCCCCCAGGATGATCCAAAGCAAAGGCGGCCCGACATTACCAGAGCCAAAAATCTCCTTCAGTGGGAACCCGTGGTCGACCTAGAGCAGGGGCTGAAGGCAACGATTGACTATTTCGCGGCAAAGCTTGGAAAAGGCTATTTGTCAGACAGTTAGGATGACTGAAGAACGTTTTTTAATTTGACCCCTTGATGGAATTCCAGTACCCACCAGCCTCACCTTTCGACTCCACTCTTTTCCCCCTCGAGGGGAAGCGAGTCGTCTTGTGCTGTATGGGACGTGACAGCGGGAAGTAGATGTTAAAAGCGAAGACATTCATTTGTGGTGACTTTGGCGCGGGGACGCTGAAATTAGCGGAGTTTGAACCGAATGAATCCGGTTCTCTTCGTCTCTTGAGATTCGCCACCCGATCTCTCGGTTTGGAGGGTTCTAAGGAATCCACCCGGGCCGAGATCTTGATCAATGCCATGAAGGACGCATTGGATCAGGGCGGATTCGAATCAAATGTCATCAATCTTTGTGCTCCCGGTTTCTCCGTTTTTTCCAAATTCGTAAAAATCCCCAACGTTGAGACCGCCAAGGCGTCCCAGATCATTAAATATGAGGCGCAGCAAAATGTTCCGTTTCCGCTGGAGGAAGTCGTCTGGGACTACCAGGTTTTGGGTGAAAGCACAGACGGCGGATTGGAGTTCCTGCTGGTTGCCATCAAGACCGACGTTGTAGAGGGGCTGATGAACACAGCGGAGAATGTGGGACTCCGGCTGAACCTCGTTGATGTTTCGCCTGCTGCTCTCTGTAATGCGTATCGTTTCAGTTACATAGGTGAGGAGGGCTGCACCTTGCTCCTCGATATTGGTGCCAAAACAAGCAATCTCCTGTTTTTCGAAGGAGACAAGGTCTTCTCGAGAAGCATCAATATTGGAGCGAATGCCATTACCCAGGATTTTTGTTCTGAGTCAGGAATGACCTTCGATGAGGCTGAAGCGTTCAAAATCGAACAGGGATTTGTCAGTTTGGGTGGGGCATATGAGGAGCCGGATGATCCCAATCTTGCCCAGATTTCCAAAATTGCCCGGCAGGTGATGACACGTCTGCACATCCAGATGAATCAGACCATCCAGTTTTACCGGGGACAACAGG
Source organism: uncultured Verrucomicrobiota bacterium (assembly GCA_964554035.1). Taxonomy (GTDB): domain Bacteria; phylum Verrucomicrobiota; class Verrucomicrobiia; order Limisphaerales; family CAZKNW01; genus CAZKNW01. The sequence goes on along the minus strand of CAZKNW010000012.1, from coordinate 7,831 downwards.
GTGGATCTGCTCCGCAGAGGCTGTATCTCGCTGGTGGTGCCTCCGCCTTGGCCTACACGGCTGAATTTTTCTCTGAAAAGCTCAATATTCCCGTCGAATATTTCAACCCGTTTGCGAATGTGGAATTTGGAGATGAGCTGGATCTCGAGCAGTTTTCCTATTTCGCGCATACCTTCGGCGAGGCAGTCGGGCTTGGAATCCGTAACCTGGCCCAGTGCCCGGTCAACCTGAACCTGATGCCGACCAGCTATGTAAGGCGTGAGATGTTCAGGCAGAAGAAGCCCTACTTCCTAGCTGCCATTCTCAGTCTGATCCTCGTCGTATTTGCTTGGGGTGGGTTCTACCATCGTGTCGCTTCGATACGGGAGGCTGAGGTTGCCAAGATCGAGAAGGACGTCACGCCTCTCACCAGCAAGCTGGGAACGTTGAACGCCAAGGTCAGTGAAAGGGATGCAGCAGCCGCCAAGGCTTCCAATTACCTGTCCTACGTGGATCAAAGGCTTTTCTGGGGGCGTTTTCTTGAATCACTCCGGGCCTCCATGGTTGCTGTCGAAAAATCTTTCACCGTGGGCGAAAGTACTCGTCCTGAGGAAAATGATCATGCAGGAATCTGGATTGAATCCATGAAGCCTTTGATCCCGGCTGCAGTCGCCCCGGCTCAGGGTGGAATGGGACGGAGCCGGGGACCGGGTCAAGGAGCATCGGCCGCGCCCGCAGGGCCGGTGACCGTGCACTATGTGGACCTGACCTGCCGCGCCAAGAACCTTCTGCATCGCGCGCCAGCAGCCAACAATGAGTTTGCCTTTGCCTTCCACCAGGCTTTGACCACGAATGTTTTCCTGGATCCCAATCCGGAGGGAACCAAACTGCTCGATATGGCGACCGCCATAGAGGAGCAGGAGACATTCACCTTCAATGTGCGCCTTCTCCTGAAGACTCCGATTACTCTCTACTGATTTCGCGGATGCGTTGGATAAAGAATAACATTGGCCTCATCGTCACTCTCGTCGTCCTCCTGGCGCTGATTGGGGCTGCGGTCGTCTTCCTGCTCTCAGGTATCGAGGCAGACAAGGATGCCACCAAGAAGTTTTCCGACGTCAAGGCCAAGTATCAGGCCGCGGTCGGTGCTGCCTATTATCCCAATGACGGGAATATTTCCACCGCCACATCAGATACCGAATGGCTCTCAGGCTTCGTCCAGGAGGTGAAGCCGCTTCTTGAGCATCCCGTTCCACCAGCAGTGGATGCGATTGTGTTCAAGTCACAGCTCGAAACCGCGATCGCTGAATTGAATCAGGAGGCCAGCACTTTGGGTATCGAGTTGCCCGCCCGCTATGGTTTCACTTTCGCGGCACAGAGAACCATGGTTCAGTTTCCTCCCGGAAGCATTCCTGTGCTGAGTGATCAACTCGAAGAAATCAAGGCGCTCTGCAGGGTTCTTTTTGACAGCCGCGTTCATTCGATTGATTCGCTCCAGCGGGTCAGGGCTTATCCTCAGGAAGCTACCTCGGGCAATGATTATCTTGGCAACAAGATCTCTGTGACCAACGCCATTGGTGCCGTGATAAGTCCATATTCCTTGTCTTTCCGTGGGTTTACCTCCGAGTTGAATTCGGTGATCAATGGGTTGCAGAACTCGCCTACCTTCTTTGTCGTCAAGGCCATCGAGAGCGTTCCGCTTGTGAGTAGGAGCGCTGCGCCGACTGGAGGGGCGGCCATGGCCGCAGCCACGATGGCCGGCGCCACATCTAGATCAACCCGGCCTGCGACCACCTCGACGACAACTGCCGATCCAGCAGAGGCGGCCGTTCCGGGCAAACTTGAGACCATCTTGGATGAAACACCGGTCAGGTTCATTCTCCACCTGGAGGTGGTTAAGATTCCCGTCAACGTAGCTGCTGGTGCTGGTGCTGCCGGAGCAGTGACAAATGCGCCTGCCATGCAGGGTATGTAGGAAAGCGATGCAGTTTCTCAAAAATCATTATGAAAAATTGGTGCTGAGCCTTGTTTTGCTCGGCTTGGCTGGTGCCGCCTTCGTCCTGATGACGAAAGTCGGCAATATTCGTGATGATATCAAGAAGGAGAGTTTGCAGCAGACCTCGGCTCCGCAAAAGGCTCTCGTTCCTGTTGATAGGGAATCCATGATCCAGAAACTTTCGATGGCCACCAATCCGCCTGTGGTGGAATTGGGACTTCCCAATATCGTGTTTAATCCTGTGACCTGGAAAAAGACAGCTGGTGGGCAGGAATTTCCGATACGTGATGAGAAGAACAGTGGTGCAGGGGCTGTAGAGGTGACTGCCATTCTGGCAAAGAACTTCACCATCGAACTGGTGAGAATCACCGGTACGGAAGAGAAAGCCAGGTATGAATTTGGGTTCACTGCGGAAGGTGCCGAAGACCGCAGGAACCAGAGGCAGAAGAAAAAAGGACTCTATCTGGATGATTCAGGGGAATTCAGAAGCTATCCAGATACAGGTACCAATTTCGTGTTCACACTGAAGGAGGTCCAAGGGGCCCCCTTGATGCCTGACAGCATGGTGATGGAAATTGAGAACTGGTCTGAGCCCGTTGTCGTGACCCCGGATGCACCCTACAAGCAGGTGATGCATTTTGTCGCGAACATGATGCACAGGCAGACCGGTGAGCAATTTCAACAGAAAACCAAGGGAGATTCGATCGTGATCGAAGGCGAGGTCTATAATGTCGTCTCCGTTTCCGAAAGTCAGGTTGTTCTTGAGTCTCCCTCAGGAAAGCGAAGCTACAAAGAATTGAACAATAACGGCGTATCCGAGCAGTGAAGTCCATAATGAATCATTCCAACTTGAAACTACCACTGGTCACATTGGTAAAGGCAGCCTCGATTCGGCTGATGACAGGCGTGTTTATGCTGCTGTGCCTAACCGGTATCCGTGCGGACTTTGATCCTGCTAAGGCGGCGGAGGAGGAGGCTCTAAGACGAAGGGAAACCATCGTTGTCCTGAACCAGACCCTTGCGCAGGCAGCCAAGGACGAGGCCGAAGACAAGCTGGAGCTTGCAGCCAAGCTCTACGAGAACGCCATCGAGCTTTCGGAGCAACTGGGCCGCGTAAATGTTGCCAGTGAATTCTCGAATGCCCAGAGTGGTTTGACCAGGACACGTAGGGAGTTGGCACAACGCTTTTTTGACCAGAAGAAGTTCAAGGAGGCAGATGACCAGATTTCCGCACTGCTCAAGTTCATTCCCGATAGTGCTGTGGGACTTGAGTTCAAGGAATACAATCGCGTCACCCAACAGATGCACCGTGGTAAGCTCCCAAGTGACGAGACTCTCGAAGAGATTCCTGGCATCATGGAGAATAAGATCAACGTTTCAACCATGGTCCAAGACGCCAAGCTTCTCTATGAAATGCGTCTTTTAGATCAGGCCAAACAGAAGTTGCGTGAAGCCATTCTCCTGGATCCTGCAAATCGAGCAGCCTACTACTATTTGAATCTCATACAGGAGGCGGAGTTCGGCGATGAAGCCAGGAAAAGGGACGCGATGCAGAAGGAGCGCCTGGTGGAGGTCGAACGCTCTTGGAATGAGGGACTGGAGCTAAAGAGGGAGATGCTACCAGAACCCAATCCCTATTTCAGGACCAATGTCGTGCAGACCAGCCGGCGCTCCAGGCAGCGGATTCTTGCCAAATTGAGCAATATCTATCTCGATGAAGTTCTTTTTGATGAGCTTCCCCTGGTTGAGGTGATCAGGTTTCTCGATGAGGAGGTAAGACGTGTTGATCCGGAGAAGACCGGTATCAATTTCATGATCAATCCTTATCTTGATGATCTCCCTTCCAATTCGGCAGCACCCAACATCGGTGGTGCCGGTGGTGGTGCGGCAGGTGACCCTTTTGCTGATGTACAGGATGATCCGTTCGCCGCCTTGAACGCGCCTGGAGCAGCTCCCCCACTTCTGGATGCATTTGGCCAGCCTTTGGATGCTGGTCTTGATGCGCCTGTGGATGCCGTCGACCTGGAGAATGTGATCATCAAGATTGATCCGCCTCTCAAGAACATGCTGCTGGTGGATGCTTTGGATGCGATCACCAAGTCTGCTGATGTCCCAATCAAGTTCTACGTCGAGGATTATGCGGTGGTCTTCATGCAGAAGACCCAAGAGTCGCCGCAGATGTTCACTCGTGTCTTCAAGGTTGATCCTACAACCTTTATCGAAGGACTTGAGAATGTATCCGGAATCGCAATCACCTCTGTCTCCGGTGGTGGCGGTGGCGGTGGCGGCCAAGGCGGTGGTGGCCAGGGCGGCGGCGGCGGCGGCGGCGGCGGCCAAGGCGGTGGTGGCCAGGGTGGCGGCGGGCAAGGTGGCCAAGGTCAACAAGGTCTCCTGATTCCCCGTGTTGCTGTTACTGGTAGTGTCGGCGGAGTTGGCGGTGGTGGTCAGGGCGGCGGCCAGGGTGGCGGCCAAGGCGGCGGTCAGGGTGGCGGCGGCGCTGGTTTGCGCGGTGTCACTGCAACCAACAATACCTCGACTGTAAGCGCCCTCGTTCGCGGATTCTTTACTGCTGCCGGTGTCAATCTTGATCCGGGCGGTGGCCAGGCAACACAGGTCTTTTACAATGATCGTAACGGTCTCTTGATGGTCCGTTCGACAATCAGGGATCTGGAGATTATTCAGTCCGCAATCGAGATCCTGAATGTGACACCTCCGATGGTGACGATTGAGGCAAAATTCGCCGAGGTGACGCAGCAGGATACCAAAGGAATCGGCTTCGACTGGTTCTTGGGGAATTTCACCTTCGGCGGTGGCAACGCCGTTGCATCAGGTGGCACGCAGCCATCTCTCACTGGCTCACCTTCAGCTTCCAACCCCGACGGCACTTTTCCAGGTGTTCCCGGAGGCGCAACCGGAACTACGGGAGGTAACAATGCCAACCAAGCCAATACAGGAACACTTTTGCCCCCACAGCTCTCCGATGGATTCCTGACGGGAGGGGTTAGAAACCAGGTGGGTATCGGATCTCAACAGGGCAGTATGCCGACACTGGCAACGGTGACTGGGATCCTGACCGATCCCCAATTCAGGGTCGTTATACGTGCTCTGGAACAACGTGATGGGGTGGACCTGCTTTCCGCTCCGCGTGTGACAACCCTGAGCGGACGTCAAGCGCAGATTGCCGTATCTGATCTCGTGACGGTCGTCACGGGTGTCAACTTGCAGCAGACCGGTGCCGGTGGCGGTGGTGGCGGTGGTGGCGGTGGTTTTGGAAATACCGCATCGGGCGTTGGCAGTCAGGCAAACTTCAACACGCAGAGTCTTCCAATTGGTCCGACTCTTGACGTGCTGCCTCACGTTTCTGCTGATGGCTTTTCCATCCAAATGACCCTCATTCCGAGCATAACCGAATTCCTGGGTTATGATGATCCAGGTCCTTTCGTTCCCCAAGCACAGGCAGTGGCAGGTAGTACGGTAGGTGTTCCACTCACTGCAACGCTGCCTTTGCCCAGATTGAGAACCCGAATTGTGGTGACAAGTGCTGTCATTTGGGATGGCCAGACAATTGTTCTTGGTGGTTTGATTGCGGAAGATGTGAGAAACGTTAAGGATAAAGTCCCTGTTTTGGGTGACTTGCCGCTCTTCGGCCGTTTTTTCCGCAGCGAGTCTAAATCAACGAGTAAGAGGAATCTGATTGTTTTTGTGACGCCAACCATTGTCGATCCGGCAGGAAACAGGGTTCACGCAGATGAGGAACTGCCATTCAACATCAACGCGGTACCACCTCAGCCGTCATGGATTCACCGGGATCTTAATTACCGCGGTGGGTGGTAATTAAGCAGTTGAGTGACAAACCATTTGACAATTTGATTGGCATTGTAAATACATTGTAAACACATTGCGACTCCCCTGATCCCAGAATAACCCAAACTGTCCCTGTTTGTGTTCCGAATCAGGAAGAATCAGCGAACCACGAATCGTCTGCGTATGATTTTCAGACTCAAACCAGCCAAAAACGCCGTCATCATGACTCTTGCAGTCTTTGTCACGGCACTAGAAGGGCTGGCTGCCTTTTCGCCTAGGCACTCAGAGCCATTGATGATCAGTTCGATCAGTTCATCATCAAGAAACGATCCATCGGTTGCCCTTGGATTGACTAGTGGTCTGATTGCGTGGGAGGAAAACGGATACGCAGGGAGCGACACCTATGTGGTCGCGCAGCGTCTTGACGCGAACCGCAACGAACTTTTTGCGCCCCTGATGGTTGATACTGACGTAGTGCAGGCATCCAGTGGGGTAAGGATCGCATCGCAGCCTTCCGGTAGCAGTCTCTTCGCTTGGAAAAAACAGCAGGGAGGAACAGCTGTATTGTGCTACCGGCTCATGACCTCTTCTCTACAATTCAACGGGGGAGTGCAAATTCTTGGTGGTGGAAATGGAGATGTTCAGAGCTTTGATTTGGTTGGCCTGGCCGATGGTGGGTTCGCAGTGGTGTGGACGGCTTTCGACGTTTCAGGTGGCATCAACTGCAGGTATGCAGTAATTGGCGCCGATGGGTCTGTTCTCCTATCAGCAAACTGCGGGAACGGTTCCGGTAACGATGTAGTGTCGTCTAAGGTCTGGGCTTTTGATTCGGGTGGTTTCGGCATCGTGAGCGGGGCTATTTCCCAAGAGACAGGCTCGCTTCAGACGATCGTTGGAAGTGGGGGGATCGTGGGTGGAACTCAAAGCTTGAAACTTTCCATTTTCTCAGCTGGCGGAGCCCAAGTCGGAACTCCGATTGTCCTATGGCAGGGCAATAGTTCGATTCCAGACTTTGCGGTTTCCAAGGTTGCAGCGCCTCAGGCAATTATTGCGACCGCTTCAAACACCTTGGGTTCCGGTGCGATTACTGCGGTTTCCATCAAAAGCGTCAGCAGTACTGGATTGATCTTGGAAATCGACGAAGTGGATCTTGCCGGGGCTGCAGCTAGGCCTGGCAGCCTTGAAGTGCAGCAACTTGGCGGATCTGCTTTCCTTGCTTATGAGGTCTTTTCTGCCACGAGGACTTCAGGAGGAATTCGGGTTCTGGAGACGGGATCCGGAATGGAACTTCTTTCAGAGGGAAGCGACGATGCATTCCCTCCCTCGAACGTCAGCTTGGCAACTGTCAACGGAGAGCTCACCGCTGTGTGGACAAAGTATCTGAGTGGCTTGGGTAACCAGATCTTTCACCAATCTTGGAAGGGTGGCGAAACGCTGATCAGGGCTCCTCAACCTTACGTGACCGCTCTCTCCAGCAGTTCAATCGAGGTTTCCTGGCCGCAAGGTTCAATACCCGAAGGTGCGGAAGTTATTGTTGTGGAGACTTCCAATGCATTTCCTGAAATCACAACCTCATCTCCATCGGTCTCCATTGGAGGGTTAAGCCCGGAAACCGGTTACCAGATTCAAATTCGCTGGAAACTGGGGGAGGGACTCGAGTCCTTGAATTCTGAAGTTGTTGCCGTTTCGACATGGTCATCGGATGCCAATGGGGATGGATTGCCTGATACTTGGCAGAGCCTTTACTGGGGAAGTTCCTCACAGAGTTGGCCATCTGGCGCCATCGATTCAGATGGCGATGGGGTCCCCAATTTCAACGAGATGATTGCAGGTACGAATCCTACGGATGCCGCGAGTTTCCTGAATGCAAAGATGACATTGGTTGACGGTTCGATTTTCCTCGTATGGCCGTCTTCTTCAGGACGAATCTATCAAGCTCAGTATACAGTGGATTTCACAAACTGGACGAACATCGGTCCTCAGATTCTGGCTGCAGGCACCCAAGAGAGCCTGCAAATTGGCGATCTGGGAAAAACCGGCTTTTTTAGAATC
>CAZKNW010000011.1:0-21235 GCA_964554035.1 uncultured Verrucomicrobiota bacterium | reverse complement strand
GTCAGGGCAAGTGATCCGGACTTCCAGATGCCGCCTAAGGAGAAGCTCCCTGCTGAGGAAGTTGCCCTTCTTGAGGAATGGGTGAGGCAGGGGGCTATTGATCCTCGTGGGCCAACGGAGGCAGAGGAAACCGATCCCAACGACTGGTGGTCGCTCAAGCCACTGAGCCGACCTGTCGTCCCCGCCAAGGGGCATCCGGTGGATGCTCTTGCAAAGGAGCCCATTGACCCAGTCGCGGATCGTCGTGTGCTGATACGTCGTCTTTACTTCGACCTCCATGGACTTCCCCCGACTCCCGAAGCCGTGGAGGAGTTCGTTCATGATCCTGATCCACAGGCCTACGAGAATCTGGTGCGCCAGTTGTTGGCTTCGCCACGTTATGGAGAGCGCTGGGCCCGGCACTGGCTGGATGTCATCCACTATGCGGATTCCCACGGTTGCGAACATGACGTCAAGCGGGACCATGCATGGCGGTTTCGCGACTATGTGATCCAGCGCCTGAACCAGGACATTCCATGGGGACGGTTCATTCGTGAGCAGTTGGCCGTGGACAGTCTTTATCCCAACGAGCCCCAGCTCACCCCAGCCTTGGGATTCATCGCGGCAGGGCCACAGGAACTGAGTCGCGCGGCCACGGCGCCCGTCACCTTTGACTACCTTGATCGCGATGACATCGTGACCCAGACCACGTCGGCGTTTGTGAGCACGACCGCGAATTGCGCGCGCTGCCACAGTCACAAGTTCGACCCGATCACGCAGGAGGACTACTACGCGTTGCAGGCGGTGTTCGCCGGAGTCGGGAAGGGGGATGTCGAGTTTGACCGGAACCTGGTGGTCAAGAAACGGCGTGGTGAACTGGAAGATCTGCTGACGGCTGTGGAAGGGCGTAGTGCCTCGGTCTTGCTCCAGTCGAAGTATGCCGATGTCGTCCGGTCCTGGGAACAAGCCCGTCAGGAACGACCGGCGACCTGGAGTCTGTTGGCGCCTGATACCTTCCTGGCTTCCGGTGGTGCGACACTGACCCGGCAGGAGGATGGCTCGTTCTTCGCGACAGGGAAGATGGAGGACACAGAGATCTACACCTTGAGCACGGAGCTCGCCCTAGAGCGCCTGACGGCCGTGCGTGTCGAGGCCCTCAAGGACGAAAGGCTTCCGAAGGGTGGTCCGGGCCGGGCTGAGAATGGCAACTTCCATGTTTCCGAAGTGGATCTCCGTTGGTTTCCGAAAGGGGCGGACCAACCGGTGGCCCTGAAGATCAAGCGGGCCTCCGCGGACTTCGACCAGGATGGCTGGACGGCGCGGCATGCGATCGACGGTGATCTCAAGTCCGGCTGGGCCATCTTCCCCAGGGTCAATGAGTCCCACCAGATCGTCTTTGAGCTGGCGGAACCGATCGATACCTCGGCGGGTGGCCGACTGGCCGTGACCCTCAAGCAGCTGTGGCCTCCCAAGCACTATATCGGGCGTGTTCGTTTGTCGGCTACGGATGCGGAAGGAGGTGCGGCCCGGGTCCTTCCGGAAGATGCCGCGGCTGCCTTGAAGAAGGCACCTGCTGAAAGGGATGAGGCAGGCAAGGCGGCCATTGCAGCGGTCGCCCTGGAGCCTTGGGCAAGGAAAGAGCTGAAGCAGCTACCGGCAAGGGAGCCCGTCTTTGGGGTCTCCTCGTCCTGGTCCCATGCGAAGAAGCTGCCGAAGCCACAGGAGCCCAAGACCGTTCACCTGCTCAAGCGCGGTGACTTCGCGAAGCCGGTTCGTGAGATCGGTCCCGGAGCCCTGTCCGCGTTGAAGGTGCCCTTCGAGTTGGAGAACCCAGCCAATGAGGCCCATCGCCGTGCCGCGCTTGCCGATTGGATCGCCTCACCGGACAATCCGCTGACATGGCGCAGCATCGTCAACCGGGTCTGGCATCATCATTTTGGAGAAGGTCTCTGTGCGACGCCGAGTGATTTCGGTCGCATGGGTGCGGAGCCTTCCAATCCCGAGTTGCTGGACTGGCTGGCCGTCTGGTTCCGGGAGGATGCCGGACAGTCCCTCAAGGAACTGCACTACCTGATCCTGACCAGCCGCACCTGGAAGCAGGCTTCGGGCAGCCGCAGGACCCGACTGGATGCCGGCATGTTCCGTGATGCGGTGAGGCAGATCACCGGGCGGCTCGACCTGACCATGGGTGGCCCCGGCATCGAACAGTTCGTGAAGTCACCCGGTCCCCAGGCAACGCCCAAGCTGGATTACGCCGCCTACGACTGGAACCGTCCGGAGGCAGCCCGGCGAAGCATCTATCGGGTGGTCTGGAGGGGGATACCGGATCCCTTCATGGAGGCGCTTGATTTTCCGGATCTAGGATTGCTGGCACCCAAGCGCGACCGGTCCGTGTCCGCCCTGCAATCGCTGGCGCTCTACAACAACCACTTTGTCCTGCAGGCAAGCGAATGGCTTGCTGACCGCCTCGAGCGTGAGGGCGGTGGCGTCCGTCGCGCCGTGGAACTGGCCTTTCAACGAAGGGCAACCGACGAGGAAGTGAAGGACCTCCAGGCTTATGCGGATCAGCATGGCATGGCCGCGCTTTGCCGGATTCTTTTCAACAGCAATGAGTTCCTCTTCATCGAATAACCCCCGCCTGGATCGTCGTTCGCTCCTTTTGGGGGTGGGAGGCGGATTTGGCGCGATGGCACTCCAGCAGCTGCTGGCTAACGAGGCCGGGAACGGACTGCATCATCCGGCGAAGGTGAAGCGGGTCATCCAGCTTTTCATGACGGGCGGAGCCAGCCCGATGGACACCTTTGACTACAAGCCGGAGCTGGAACGGCTGCATGGACAGAAGCTGGGGCCCAAGGCGAAGCCCGAGGGATTCACCGCCATGCCCGGTGCCATCATGAAGAGTCCCTTTGAATTCAAGCGTCATGGGGACAGTGGTCGGTGGGTCAGCAGTGTCTTTCCCCATCAGGCGAAATGGGTGGATGAAATGGCCTTCCTGATGGCCATGCGTTCCAAGACGAACGTGCACGGTCCCGGCACCTACATGATGAACTCCGGTTTCGTCCTGCCGGGCTTCCCCTGCATGGGAGCCTGGATCTCCTATGCATTGGGCAACCTGACCGACAACCTTCCGACCTTTGTTGTCCTTCCGGATGCGAAGGGACTGCCCTACAACCAACGTGGTCCCTTCTCCTCTGGCTTTCTTTCCGCGGTTCACCAGGGGACGGTCATTGATGCGGCATCACCCACTCCTGTGCCGGACCTGTTTGCCGACCAGCGCCATGGCTTCGCCACGAAGGATGCGGACCGTTAGGGCCTTTCGCTGCTGGATCGGATGAACCGGCGTCATGCCGAGCCTCGCCCTGACGACACGCGTTTGTCGGCCCGGATCCAGTCCTATGAACTGGCTGCCAAGATGCAGCTTTCGGCTCCGGAAGCCTTCGACCTGAACCGGGAGCCTGAATCGATGAGGACGGCCTATGGACTGGATGATGCCGTCACCGAGGATTTCGGCCGGAGATGCCTGCTGGCGCGAAGATTGGTCGAACGCGGCACCCGCTTTGTCCAGGTCTGGAGTGGTCCACAGGGGGCGACAGGCAACTGGGACAACCATGCGAGCATTCCCAAGGAGCTTCCCCCGATGGCGGCCAGCGTGGGCAAGCCGATCGCCGCACTGATCGGAGACCTGAAGGCGAGCGGATTGTTCGAGGATACCCTCCTGATCTGGACCACCGAATTTGGCCGGACACCCTTTGCGCAGGGAGGGGAAGGGCGCGACCACAACGGGGGAACCTTTGTGACCTGGCTTGCCGGTGCGGGAATCAAGTCAGGCACATCCCATGGAAGCAGCGATGACTGGGGATACCAGACCGCAGAGGGAACCACCTATTGCTATGACTTCCACGCCACGGTGCTGCACCTTCTCGGTATCGATCACGAGCGCCTGACCGTCCGGCAGAATGGGATTGATCGGCGACTTACGGATGTGCACGGACATGTCATCCGTGAGATCCTTTCCTGAAGATTGCTACTTCCTGCCGGTGTTTCGCCCGAGTTGGTAGGCCGGTCCTTCGGTGCACCGCCCGGACGTTTGGTCATGCAGGCTGCCCCAGGATCACCAGGCGAAATTTTCCGGTCTTTTCATCGACCGGCAGGGCGGCCAGTTGCTTGACGGTGACTCGGACCTTCGACGAGGCGTTCTTCAGATCGAGAATCTTCTGAAATGCCTCGCCCACTTCCCGGTCCATGGTGGCGGCGGCCATGTAGTGGATTGAAATATCCTCTGGCGAGTGTCCGATGAATTGAAATTTCTGGATCCCGGGAACGAAGAACTCGCTTAGCACAACGGGATGGATCGTATCCTCGTTGCCGTCGGCGCCCCGGACGGGCAGGGCGTCGTTGACCCGGCCGTCGACGCTGTTGATGGGTTCGAATTGCTCGCCCTCCTCACGGTGTCCGCGGGTGACGATGTCGCGCATGTCGTAGCGGACGATCGGGATTGCGAGGTTGCTTAGGTTGGTGAGGACGACGCGGCCCGATTGTCCCGGGGCGACGGGGCAGTCCTCGCGGTCGAGGATCTCGAGCACGTTCTCGTCCTCCATGAGCGAGAGGCCGGGCCCAGCCTGCCGTTGCAGCGCGATGCTCAGGGACTCGCTGGCGGCGTAGGCGTTCACGGGTTTCAGGCCGAACGCTTTTTCGATCAATTCGGCGTTGGCCTGGGTCAGCACCTCGCCGGCGGTGAACACCTGGTGGGGCCGTATTGTCAGTTCTCCCGCAAGCGCCCTCGTGGCGAGATCCTTCAACGCGGAAGGATATCCCAACAGGTGTTCAGGCTGGAAGCGGTTCAATTCTCCAATTGTCTTTGCGATGGGGTCCAGCACCGAGCAAATCAACGAATCGGTGAGCAGTCTCGGCGCGGTATGGGCGGAGGTGACGCCGGCGAAGCGTCCGTGAGCTGCGCCGTAGAAAGCGAACCGGTTTTTTCGAAACGGATTGTAGCGCACCTTCATATTGCTGCGAACAGCAGCGACGGCGCGGAACCGGGTCCATCCTGTCTGATCGTAGACAAAAATGCCGATTGCGCCACCGGTGCCCGAGGTGTGCACCACCACGTAGTCCTTTGCGTACGCTCCGGGAGGCGCGTCGGAATGAATCCAGGCCTCGATCTTGTCGCGACGCAACCGCGGGTCTTCGGAAACCCGGTCGAAATTCTCCATCAGGATCTCCTTGTTGATGACGGGGAGGTCGTCCGGGGTGATTTCGGGAAGTTGGGCCTCGGTGATCCCGTGATCGCGATAGTAGTCACGGTAGAACGGGGAGCGGCTCCAGACGGCTGCCAGAAGTTCGTGGAAACGTTCGCGTTGATGGGCGAGGATCTGTTCCCGGGTCCAGTTCTTACGGGAGCGGATCAGGCGCATGGCCTTGATGACGGAAAGTGTCCACATGGGAATGTACTTTGGATTTTGATGGGAACGACGTCCTGGCGTGATTGGCCACGGTTTCGGGGTCAACAACTCATGCGTTCTTTTTCGGTCCCGCCCGCCATGAAATTGGACATTATTCTATCGAATTTCATTGGCGGCATCGAAACGGAAAAGGGAGTGGAGCTGCCTTTGGATCATTTCGTCCAGTTGGACCCTGTCGATTTTGAGCTTCATGTTGGGAAGGTAGTTTTTCAGCGAAGGGGCATCGAATCCGAGATGGCGCATGAGGATGACATCAGGCTGAAGATGAGGAACGTACCGGCCGGTTCTTCCGCCTGTCAGGGCCTATTTTCTTCCGCTTCGTCCCAATTGATACGAGGGGCCTTCTGCGCGGATCTCGTGGTGCAGCCGGATCATCGCGTTCTTGAGTTCCTCCAGCTTGGCTGTTTCGGACTTCGACAAATCGGTGGTCTCGTTGGGGTCCTTCTTCAGGTTGTAGAGGGTGAAGTTGCCGAGTTCGGCCATCTTGATGAAGTCCATGATTCCCATGCCCTTCGGAGGTGAGGCATCGTTCACCGTGATCCTTCCTTGCGGGAGCATGTTGGCGAGGATCTTGTAATCGCCGGAGCGCATGGTGACCTCCTTGCCGCCGCGGGCGTGGTAAAGCCACCAGAGCATCGGGACATCGCGCTTGAGTGGCTTTCCATCGGTCAGGGCGGGAAGGACGTTGATGCCATCGATGGGTTTCGCGGGCTTGAAGTCGGCCCCGGCAGCGGCGGCGAGGCTGGGCAGGAAATCGGTGCCATTGACCGGTTCGGAACTCGTTGTGCCTGCCTTGATCCTTTCCGGCCAGCGGATGATGCCGGGGACCTTGTAGCCACCTTCGTGCATGTGGCCCTTGGCACCTCGTAGGTCACCGGGTGAACCAAAGCTGCTGTTGGCCCGGTGCTCAGGCCCATTGTCGGAGCTGAAGATCACCAGGGTGTTCTCCTTCAGGCCTTGTGCGTCCAGATGGGCCATGAGCCGACCGATGTGATGGTCCAGCATGCTGACGCAACCGTAGTAGGTGGGGCCTTCACCTGGCTTGGAGCCCCATTTCACATCGGGGCCGCCGCGCTTGATCTTCCTGGCCGCCTCGATCGCCTCGGGCGTTTCATAGGGCTCGATGAATTCAGGTGTTGCCAACACGGGGGTGTGCGGCTCGCTGAACCAGAGCACACACATGAAAGGTTCTTCCTTGTCACGACCTGAGATGAAATCCATCGCCTCGTTCACCACGATCTCGGACATCCATCCCTTCAGTTTCCCCAGAGCCTTGCCATTGCGGAAGAAGCCATTCGGATCCTTGCCGAAATTCTTGGGATGGGCGAGCCAGTGATCGAAGCCATGATCGCCGGGGTTGGGCTGGGTTCCTCCTGCCAGTTTCGGGTCACCGCTGCAGTGCCACTTGCCGGCGAACATCGTCTGGTAGCCGGCACTGCCGATGACCTCCGGAAGGGTGAGTTCATCCTTGGGAATGTGCATGGGCCGGAAGCGTGCAAAGTCATACATGCCCACCCGGTAGGGGCTCCTTCCTGTCAGGATGCCGGTGCGGGCTGGGGAGCAGTTCGGGCTGGCTGCATAACATTCGAGAAGCCTCACGCCGTCGGCGGCAAGCTGATCGAGATGGGGGGACTTGATGACCGGGTTTCCGTAGCATCCCAGATCACCGTAGCCCATGTCGTCGGCGAGCAGGAAGATGATGTTGGGTTGGCTGGCGGCGAGGGATTGCAACGCCATCACGGTGGAGAGAATCAGGATGGAGAAACGTGTCTTCATGATGAGAGGGCGGAAGCCGTCTATTTCAAGCGATAGGCTGCGGGAGGCTGCGGCACGACTCCGAGCTTTTCATAATTGAAGCCGCTGGGAAGCGGTCGGTAGTCACCGACATAGTCGACGCTTCGATCTGCGTCGACCTGGTCCTCCATTTCAAGGCCCCAGTAGACTGCATTGATGATCATCCTTCGAAGACCAGCGCTTTCGAGGTCCTTGCCGCTGCCCATGGTGGAGTGAAAGACCCGTGCTTTCCTTCCACTGCTGGTGGTCCAGTGCTTGAACCAGGCCACCGGCAGGGGAATCTTCTTCGGGTTGGATGCTCCTCCATACTCGCGGCCGATGAGAGGCTGACCATAGACAAGCGCCGTGCAGCCTTCGGGGAGACTTTCACCCTCCTTGAAGGTGCGGTAGACATCGGAGGGTCCCCAGATGTCCTCGACGCCCCGCAGGATCGGATGGTCCTTCATCTCCTCGACGATGTCGCCCCGGGTGGAGTCGCGATGCCAGTTTCCATGATGCCCCCGGAAAGCGCCGCCAAGGATCTCGTTCAGGTGCACCTGCTTTCCGTCGATCCTGTAGGGAAGCGGACCGCGGAATCCGTGATTGGCCGTGCGAAGGGCGATGATTGGATTTCCGGAATCGAGGTAGGCCACGATCTGTTCCTTTTGCTTAATTGGAAGCGTGAGCAGGCGAGGAAAGAAGATCACCAGATCGGCTGAGGCCAGATGTTCGAGGCCGGGAATGTCATGGGACTTGAATTCCGCCTCCTGTCCCTTCTTCGGGTAAACCGGCACAGTCGGGTCGACGAGGCCCTGCTCGTTGGTTCCGAAGAGGACGGTGCAGTCGAAGCCGTGATGCTTCGAGAGGATCCCTGCCATCATCGGCATGGACTGTTCGCTGCGATACTCCTGATCGGCGGCGATGAGGACGACGTGTTTCCCTTTGCCGGGGCCGTTGCCTCCCTGGTAGGTCAGCCACTTCGGACTCTCAGGAACCGGATGGCCCTTGCCCCATGCAGTTGCCGAGAGCAATCCCGACAGGAGGAAGAACAAGGCAAGCTTGGAGAGCGGGTAGTTGGCCATGGTGGCGTCCCTGTGGATTTTCACAGGAGGATGTCCTTCACCGGGTGGGCCTCTTCCACGCCGGTGAGTTTGAGGTCCAGTCCCTGGAACTTGACGGACAGGTGCTTGTGGTCAATGCCGAGCGTGTGAAGGATCGTGGCGTTCAGGTCGTTCACATGGACGGGGTTCTCCACGATGTTGTAGCTGAAGTCGTCGGTGGCACCGTAGGTGATCCCGGGCCGGACGCCGCCCCCGGCCATCCAGTTGGTGAAGCAGCGTGGATGGTGGTCACGTCCGTAATTTTCACGGGTGAGCTTTCCCTGGCAGTAGGCGGTTCTTCCGAATTCCCCGGACCAGATGACCAGTGTGTCATCCAACAGGCCCCTTTGCTTGAGGTCCTTGATCAATGCCGTCGTTGGCTGGTCGGTGTCACTGCACTGGCCGGCGATCTGTTTGGGGAGGGTGAAATGCTGGTCCCAGCCCATGTGGTAGAGCTGGATGAAGCGGACGTCGCGCTCGGCCAATCGGCGGGCGAGCAGGCAGTTGTTGGCGTAGGTTCCCCGTGTCCGGACGTTGGGACCATACATGTCGAGGATGTGGTCCGGTTCATCCGAGGTGTCAGTGAGTTCAGGCACGGACATCTGCATGCGGTAGGCCAACTCATACTGTGCGATCCGGGTGCTGATCTCGGGGTCGCCGACCTGGTTGCTGCGGTGTCCGTTCAGCAGGGAGAGGTCGTCCAGTTGCCGGCGGCGAGTCTCGCGATCGATGCCGTCCGGATTGGAAAGGTAGAGCACGGGGTCGCCTACCGAGAGGAACTTCACTCCCTGGTAACGCGAAGGCAGCATTCCGGCTCCCCAGAGGCGGTCGTAAAGCGGCTGGCAGTTGGGGCGGCCGGTTCCACGGGAGACCATCACGATGAAACCGGGCAGGTCCTTGTTTTCGGAACCCAACCCATAGCTGACCCATGACCCGAGGCTGGGACGGCCTGCAAGCTGAAAGCCCGTCTGGAAGAAGGTGATCGCCGGGTCGTGGTTGATCTGCTCGGTATGCATCGATTTGATGAAGCAGAGCTCATCCGCCACCTCGGGAAGGTGCGGCATCAGTTCGCTGATCCACGCGCGGCTTTGACCATGTTGTTTGAACTGGTAGCGAGTCGGTGCAATGGGAAAGCGGTCCTGGCCGGAGGTCATCGTGGTCAGTCGCTGTCCCTGCCGGATGGAGTCCGGAAGATCCTTGTCGAACCAGCGGTCCAGCTCCGGCTTATAGTCGAAGAGGTCATGCTGTGATGGCGCACCACTTTGGAAGAGGTAGATGACGCGTTTCGCACTTGCCGCGAACTGGGGAAAGCCCTGAAGCCCCATCCCGGCCTGTGTGCGTTGGCCCATGAGGGATCCAAGGGCCGCGGCTCCGATGCCCAGTCCGGAGCGCTGGAAGAAGTAGCGCCGGGTGTGGCCCATCTGGTTTTCGATGATCGAGTCGTTCATTCCCGGGTGATGGTTTCGTCGAGGTTCAGGATGAGGTTGGCAATCACGGTGTAGGCGGCATGTTCGGAGGAATCCACCTGCGCGGCTTCGCTGTCTCCGATGCTTCGGATCTCTTCCGCGGCGGAAGGGTTGTCCCGATAGATCCCGAGGTGACGGTGGAAGCCCTTTTCCAAGGTTGTCAGTTCTTTTTCATCGGGTTCACGGGCCAGGGCAAGCCGCCATCCATGGGCTAGTCTATCCCGGACGGAGTCTCCTCCCTCCATCATCATTCGCTGGCCCAGGAAACGTGCGGCTTCAACGAATTGGACATCATTGAGCGTGGCGAGTGCCTGGAGTGGAGTGTTGGTGGCGCGACGAGCGACGTCGCAACGTTCCCGGCCACCGGCGTCAAAGATGATCAGGGTCGGGGGGGCAACCGTCCGTTTCCAGAAGGTGTACATGCTGCGCCGGTAGAGATCCTGGCCTTCACCCTGTTTGTAGCTCAGGCCCTGTCTTCCCCCGACCTCTTCCCAGAGGCCCTTGGGCTGATAGGGCTTCACGCTGGGGCCGCCCAGATGTTCCTTGAGCAAACCTGCGATCGCCAATGCCTGGTCCCGTATGGCGGAACCCCTCAGGCGGAAGCGGGGTCCCCTTGCGAGGAGCCGGTTGTCGGGGTCCCGCTCAATGAGTTCCGGAGTCATCGCAGAGGA
Organism: uncultured Verrucomicrobiota bacterium; assembly: GCA_964554035.1. Classification (GTDB taxonomy): domain Bacteria; phylum Verrucomicrobiota; class Verrucomicrobiia; order Limisphaerales; family CAZKNW01; genus CAZKNW01. The sequence continues at coordinate 10,784 of CAZKNW010000011.1, read as the reverse complement.
TTGCCGGTAGGTCGCGCTGGTGACGATGAGCTTCTGCATGGCCTTGATGTTCCAACCCGTTGAGATGAACTCGGTCGCCAGCCAGTCGAGCAACCCGGGATGACTGGGGAACTCACCCTGGGCACCGAAATCATCAACCGTCTTCACGAGGCCTGTTCCAAAGTATCTCTGCCAGTAGCGGTTCACCGTGACCCTTGCCGATAGTGGGTTGGTTGGATCGACCAGCCACCGTGCAAATCCGAGCCGGTTGTTGGGAACCCCCTTGGGCAGCGAACCCAGGCTGACGGGAATCCCGGGTGAGACCTCTTCACCGGGTTGGTCGTATTGTCCCCGCTTGAGCAGGTAGGCCTGCCGTGGTTCGGCCATCTCCTGCATCACCATCACCGAGGTGGTGGATTCCTTCCTGAGCCTGTCCAGTTCCTTGCGCTGGGCCGCGATGCTCTTCCGGAGCGGGGCATAGACGGGGGAGAGCTCGCGATAGTAGTCCGCCAGGCGGTCCTTCTGCTTCTGGTCCTTGGCGCCGAGGGCGGCCACAATGCTTGCGGGGATTCCTTCCTTCCCATCCAGTGTTGGCTTTTGGAGCGAGGAAAGGGATAGGCGCACGCGCCCCACGGTGTGTGCCTGGCTTTGTGAATCGTGACGAAGGCGGATGATCAGGGAGGTTTCAGAATCGGCCTTCAAGGGTTCCTCAAGAAGGAACATGGCCGTGGTGTCCACCATCTTCTTGCGCCCGAAGATGGCCCAGCCACTGGAGTTCTTTCCGTCGATGGCGTTGGCAACAGGATAGCCCTTCTGTGAGTAGTCCGCTTCCGCTGAGGCAATCTTCAGCATCCGTGGTTCGTTCATGCCGGTGCGGTGTTCAAGGATCTCGAATGCCGTAAGGACGAAGTTCCCGTTCACGGACCGGGAGAGCCCGGTGTTGGTCATGGAGGGATGGGTCAGGGTTTCCAGTCTCACGGCAGTGACCTCGCCTTCGCCGGGCTCAATGGTGAAGGTGTAGGTGGCCTTCGGTGGATTGGCCCCGGTTGCCAGGAAGGAGCTGTCCTCGAGAGGGGTCAGGAGGACCTTGCCGGTCGACTTTGCCTTGGTGACGTTTGCCGCCCGCCATGCAGGTTCCGATTCGGCCTTCCTGACCTGTTCGGAAGTCCGCTTCCTCCAGGCCTCCAGGTCCTCAAGGAATGCGGGGCTGTTGGCTGCCAGTCGGGACTGAAGTTCGCGCAGTTCCCTTTCGGCCCTTTCGACGCGAGGCTGCATCTCCTCGATGGGAACGGAGATCATCGGAACGGCGTTGCCCTTGTTTCCATCGCGCCCGTTCTCCTGCACGTTGTTGAAGTAGGAGAAGAGCTGGAAGAATTCCCTTTGGGTGATCGGGTCAAATTTGTGGGAGTGACAACGTGCGCAGCCGAGCGTCAGTCCCAGCCAGACCGTCCCTGTGGTTTCCACGCGGTCGACCACATACTCGACACGATACTCCTCTGGGATGACTCCACCTTCTCCATTGATCCGGTGGTTGCGGTTGAACCCGGATGCGATCCTTTGCTCAAGTGTTGCGTCCGGCAGCATGTCGCCCGCGAGTTGCTCGATGGTAAACTGGTCGAAGGGCTTGTTGTCGTTGAAGGCCTTGATCACCCAGTCGCGCCATCGCCACATCTGGCGCTCTTGGTCGTTCTGATATCCGTTGGTGTCGGCATAGCGGGCGGCATTGAGCCAGTCGAGGGTCATGTGTTCCCCGTATCTGGGAGAATCGAGGAGGCGGTCCACGACCCTTTCCCATGCTTCTTCTGATGGATCTGCGAGAAAGGCATCCACCTCGGCCGGAGTCGGTGGCAGTCCGGTGAGATCCAGTGTCACCCTGCGAATCAAGGTTTCGGGAGAAGCCTCCGGAGATGGGGAAAGACCCTCCTCCTCGAGTCGTGCCAGAACAAAGGCATCGATCGGGTTGCGGATCCAGTCCTTTCCCTTGATCCCGGGCAGATGGTTTCTGTCGGGAGGGATCAGCGACCAGTGCCGCTCATACTTCGCACCCTGCTCGATCCACTGTCTGATGATCTCCTTCTCTGTCGCGTTCAGGTGCTTCTCTGATTCAGGCGGGGGCATCAGGTCCGCTTCCTCCTGGGTCATGATGCGCTTCCATACCTCACTTTTCTCGAGGCTGCCCGGAACGATGGCCTGGTGGCCACCGAGGTCCATGGAGGCTCCTTCCTCCGAGTCGAGACGCAGATCCGCCTTGCGGTGGCCTTCATCGGGTCCGTGACAGTAGAAGCACTTGTCCGACAGGATCGGGCGCACATCCCGGTTGTAGCTGATCTCCGCCGATGCGTTTCCCTGGAAGAGGAACGCGAGGAGTGCTGTTCCCATGAAAATGAAAATTGGAGGTGAGCCTGTCGACGCTTTGATCATGGAGGAACGTGATTGTTCAGTTTGATGGGCGGAATTGCAAAGTACTTCAGGACATCCCGGGCGAAGGAACCTGCGGCGCTTGGGGGCTTCCGAGCGCGGAACGAAGAAACGGTGGCAGGCTGTCCACCATGAGCTGTTGAGCCGAACCTGACTCGCCGGGGGGGAACCGGAGTTGTGGCCCGATGGCAACGCGGCGAATCGGGAAAAGAACTCAGAAGTAGTAGGCAACGAGAAGGACGCCACCAACGTGGAGCAGGGCGCTGAGGACGATGACAACCGTGAAAACGGGATTGAGGGTCTTGTGACGGAAGAGGCTTCGTCCAAGGGCCGCGCCGATAAAGCCGCCAAGCAGGGACAGGCTATGCAGGGTCTTCTCCGGAGTGCGCCATGCTTCGCGTTTCGCCATCCATTTGTCCCAGCCGTAGGAGAGGAAGGTGATTACGGTCAGCAGCAGCATCCAACCGGCGTAGAACTTGAAGATGCTTGAGACCTCGATGTTCATTTCAGGCGCGGGGATGGGCCTGGTCGTAGGCCTTCTTGAGTCGCTCAGGAGTGATGTGGGTGTAGATCTGGGTCGTGACGAGGTGGGCATGGCCCAGCAGTTCCTGCACGCTCCGAAGATCCGCCCCGGCATCCAGCATGTGGGTCGCGTAACTGTGACGTAGCTTGTGTGGCGTGATGGCCGGGTCCAGGCCTGCGAGCTCGAGATACTTCTTCAGGCGTAGCTGGATCAGCCGGGGGTAGATGGCGCGACGGTTCCGTGTGTTGGCCATGAAGACAGGATCGCCTCCCTGGGGAGGTGCGGGCAGTGCATCCCAGTAGGCGTTGATGGCGTCCAGTGCCGGTTCTCCGACAGGAACGAGCCGTTCCTTGTTGCCCTTGCCCATGACACGTATCACGCGTTCGCCCCAATCGATGTCATCGGCGCGCATGGAGCAGAGTTCGCTGATGCGAAGGCCGCAGGAGTAGATCGTTTCCAGGATGGCCACGTCCCTCACGTAGGGGCTCGGATCGGTGACCTTCTTCTTTTCCCGGTCGGCGGTCTGCTGTCGCTTGAACTCCTTCAAGGGTGTTTCCAGCAGGTCGATCATCTGTGGCACGGTCAGGAACTTGGGAAGGCGCTTCTCCGGTTTGGGCAGCGTGATTCCCTTGATGGGGGAGCTCTCGGCCCTGCCCAGGCGAATGAGATACTTGTAGAAGGTTCTCAATGCCGAGAAACGAAGCTGGATGGCCGCGCGGCTCAGTCCACGGGCGCCCAGGTCCCTCAACCAGGCACGAAAGTCGTAGCCCTGAAGGCGTGTCCATTCAGGAGGCTTGTCCCGCTTTTCGCGGAACCACCGATAGAATTCCGTCAGGGCTTGTGTGTAGTTTCGACAGGTGTGTAAGGAAGCTCCCCGGTCTGCCTGCAAATGGGACAGGAACGCGGAGACGGAGTCGTCCTCGATGGCTTCCTTATCTGTCGCGGATCTGCTCATGGAAATTCTTTCCCGAACCGGGAGCATCATGCCGGGAAACCCTCGGTTTTCCAATACCATCCCTCTGGCATGCGAAGAGATATTGAGTCCGGTTGAATCATTTTTTAATAGGCTAAATAATTGTGTTCCAGTGGGTTGGGAAGATGGTTGAATTGCGGCGTCTTCATTGGTCGCCCGAAAATGAAGAGGTGGCATTTCCAATGCTGAGAAGGGACCCATGAAGCAAGTGTTCGTATTCCATCGTGTTGTCTCCAAGGGTATTGTTCTGGGGCTAATGGCGACGACCCTCCTCGGAGGGCTTGCCACGGAGAGGGCATCTGGAAGCGGCCTTGCTTCCGGTGTCCAGCTTCCCGGAACGATCATCGAGATGGTGGACTGGTATCGGCAGAGCGCGAACCACCGAAAGGTCAGCCGGCAGGTTGAGGCACTTCCCTACCGGATCTCGGAGGGAGTTCCACATGACCTGGTTGCGGCGGTGGCCTGGGTGGAGAAGGCAGCCGTGCAGGGGAATGCGGAGGCACAGTTCCTGGTCGGTCAACGTCTGCTCCTTGGAGAGGGCATCCAGCGTGATGCGCGTCGTGCCGCACAGTGGTTTTATCAGTCCGCAAGAAACGGGAACGGTCGTGCCCAGCTGGCTCTCGGCGAGTTGTTCCTTTCCGGGCTTGGCCTGAGACAAAGCGAGGTGGAGGCCAGGGCCTGGTTTGAGGATGCCGCCCGACAGGGTGTTGCCGAGGCGCAGTTCCGTCTCGCGAAGATCCTCCTGAAGAAGGGGGATGAGCACGAGGGCATCGGTCGTGACTGGTTGAAGAAGGCGGCGGATTCAGACCTGCCTGAGGCCCAATGGATGTTGGCCCTGATTCTTTTCAAGGAAGGCGAATCCCAGGAGAAGGTGGAGGCCGCCGTCTGGGCCAAGCTGGCTTCGGAGGGCGGTGAGCCCCGCGCACGGGAGCTTCATGAAAAGGTGGTGGCCACCCTTTCCAAGGACCAGAACGAGATGGTCCGCGACCGCCTGGTGGCGCTTGGACGGACCCTGTAGCTCGTCCTGAAGTCTTTTCGCGGTCGTTGACCACCCATTTCACGTACTCTGGAAATGCGGTATCGAACTTGAAGGAGTCGAGGCGTTCCCTATGCTTCGCGCCCGACCACCCATGAAGTTCCTGACCTTACAGCTGATCTACTTTCTTGGCACCAAGGGGGCCAAGCGCAACATCGGCGTGTTGCTTAGGCTGATTCTTCTTCTGGTCGTCTGCTGGCTCTTCTTCGGATTCTCCTTCAAGGCCGTCATGATGATGGAGGGCCGCCACTTCAGCGTGGTGGACGGTCTCTACTGGGCGCTCGTCACCATGTCGACCCTTGGCTACGGCGACATCGTCTTCCAGACCACGCCAGGAAAGGTCTTCACCGTTGTGGTGCTTGCCTTCGGCATGTTCTCGATGCTGGTCGTGATGCCCTTTGCCTTCATCAAGTTCTTCTACGAACCATGGATGGGGGCGGAGGTCGCGGCAAGGACGCCCAAGGCGCTTTCCGAGGAGGTCTGTGATCACGTCGTCGTGACCCACATTGACAGTGTCACCCTCGCACTGATCGGCAGGTTGAAACGCTACAAGATGCCCTATGTCTGCGTGTCCCGGACGATGGAGGATGCCGACAATGCCTACGACATGGACCTCGATGTCATGGTGGGGGACCTTGATGATCCTGAGACCTTTCGCAAGGCGGGCTTCTCGCGCTCATCACTGCTGGTCGCGACCGGATCCGACATCGTGAACACCAACGTGGTCTTCACCGCCAGGGAGGTATCCGAGAAGATACCCATCGTTGCGACCTCGGATACCCAGATGTCCGTGGATGTCCTTGAGCTCGCGGGTGCCTCACATGTCGTGCAGCTGGCGGAGCTGATGGGACAGTGGCTGGCAAGGCGCATGACGGGAGGGGACTCGGTGGCCCATGTGATTGGGGAATTCGATTCACTCTTCATTGCCGTGGCCACGGTGGCGGGGACTCCACTGGTGGGACGAACGATTGCCGAGTGTCAGCTGCGCGAAAAGGTAGGGGTTCTTGTGGTGGGCATGTGGGAACGTGGCCAGTTCCAGCCGGCCCAGCCAGACTCCATGATCACCCCGAACACAGTCCTGGTCTTTGCCGGCAGCCAGCAGCAACTGGAGTTCTATGATGAGCTCTTCTGCATCTACAACCGCACCGAAGCGCCGGTGGTGGTCATCGGTGCGGGACGCGTGGGGCGTGCCACTGGAGCCGCGCTCGAGGAGCGGAACATTGATTACCGGATCGTGGAAGCGGACTCCCACCGGATCTACGACAAGGAGAAGTACGTCTATGGCAACGCTGCCGAGCTGGAGGTGCTGGAACGTGCCGGAATTCGTGAGGCGCCTGCAGTGATCATCACGACCCATGATGACGAGGCCAACATCTATCTGACGATCTACTGTCGTCGCCTGAGGCCGGACATCCAGATCATCAGTCGTTGCACGCTGGAGCGAAGCGTTGCAACCCTGCACCGTGCGGGAGCCGACTTTGTGATGTCCTACGCATCCATGGGGGCGAACATCATCTTCAACCTGCTCAAGCGGAGCGACATCCTGATGCTGGCCGAGGGACTGAACGTGTTTCGCATCCCGCTTCCTCCCAAGCTTCAGGGGAAGACGCTCGTGGAATCGAACCTCCGGCTCGCCACTGGTTGCAACGTCATTGCAATCAAGCAGGGTGACGACGTGGAGGTGAATCCGGATCCCCATCGCCCCATGATGGAGGGGAGCGAGATCATTGTGATCGGGAGTGTCGAGGCCGAGGACCGCTTCCTCAAGGAATACGCCTCCTGATCCTTGTTTCGGGGCTGCAAGTTTTCCTCAGGATTCTTCCGGGGCTGCCGATACTCTAAGCGTGATTTCTGACTTGGACCAATTAGTGGATGGCTCCATCCAGCGCGTCTTCGACACCATGGTCAACATGAAGGTGGAGGAAGGCTGCACGGAGAGTGTGAAGGGGAAGATGGCCACGGCTGCTTCCGTCAGCTTTGCCGGTGACCAGGATGGTGTCGTCTACCTCTATTTTGTCGATCCCCTGGACAAGGTCGTGTGCACCTCCATGGTCGGACTGGAGGAAGATGAACTGGACCAGTCGATCATCAATGATGTCCTTGGAGAAATCGCCAACATGGTGGTGGGACAGATCAAGACCATCCTTTGTGATCGAGGCTACAATTGCTGCCTTTCCATTCCCTCCATCCTTCGAGGAGTCGACCTTTCCGTCTACAGCAAGTCGACCAAGAGGAAATCAACCTCATTTAACGTTAATGGATATCCGTTCGGGGTTGAATTCTTCATGAAGGCCGAGAACAACTAGGCCTTCCCCTCTTTCCTTTCGTAAAGAATTTCCATTCAGGAATCATTCTTCATTTCCACTTTCGCAATACGGGGCTAGCCTTCCCACGTGAGGTCGCTGGCCGACCAGTTGGATGAGGCTGCTGCCATCAATCGGATGATCTTTCCGGATCTCTGGCAGCAGCAGGCTGTATCAGCCCTGAGAGAGGGCCGGGATGTCGTCGTCCATGCACCTACAGGAGCTGGCAAAACCCTCATTTTCGAGGTCTGGTCCAAGGAGGGGAAAACCAATGAAAAGGCGGTCTATACCGTCCCCACCCGTGCTCTGGCCAATGACAAGCTGAATGAGTGGCGGGCCAAGGGATGGAATGTCGGGATTTCCACTGGAGACCTTTCGGAGAACCTGGATGCGTCCATCATCGTGGCCACCCTGGAAACCCAGAAGGCAAGGCTGCTGGAGGGCGAGGGGCCGAAGCTGTTGGTCATCGATGAGTATCAGATGCTTGGGGATGAGGATCGTGGCCTGAACTACGAGCTTGCGATCGCGCAGGCGCCGCCCTCCACCCAGTTGCTGATGTTGAGCGGCAGTGTTGCCAATCCACGCAACGTGGTGAACTGGCTGGAGCGCCTCGGGCGGAAGGCGGAACTGATCCGGACGGATGAGCGCCCGGTTCCCTTGGAAGAAGTGGCCGTGGACTTTCTGAACTACCAGGTGCCCTCCACCATGAGAAGCTACTGGCCGCGTTTCGTCTCCAAGGCCCTGGCCGATGACCTAGGACCGATCCTGATCTTTGCTCCGCATCGACGCTCGGCCGAATCCATCGCGAGGGAACTGGCGAGAAAGCTGCCCAATCCGGATCCGCTTGAGTTGTCCGAGGAACAACAGAGGGTGGTGGGGCCGCCCATGGCGGATCTTCTCAAGGCCCGTGTCTGCTTTCATCACAGTGGCCTGAGCTATGGTGCCAGGGCCGGGGTCATCGAGCCGCTTGCCAAGAATGGCCAGCTTCGTGTGGTGGTGGCCACCATGGGACTGGCTGCCGGAATCAATTTCTCCCTTCGCAGTGTGGCTTTGGCCGGTGAGTCCTACCGGAAGGGCAACCGCGAACATGTGATCCGGGCGGACGAGATCCTGCAGATGTTTGGCAGGGCGGGGCGGCGTGGCATTGATGAGACCGGTTACGTGCTCGTCTCAAACAACGGCATCCGGCTTCGGGATGCCTATGCCTGTCAGTTGAGCCGAAACGGCATGGTCGACTGGGGTGCCCTTCTCTGGGTCATGCACGGTGCCGCCCAGCGTGGTGCCTCTCCCCTTGCCGAGGCCGTCAGGGTCCAGTCACGTCTCTTCGGCACCAAGCCCGTCAATCTAGGAGTCGAGTTCGCCCTTGAGTTTCCTGAGGCTGCTTGTGGCCTCAGGACGGATGCCGAGCGCTCGCGGAGGGTGCGGAAGCGGGTGAAGGAGTACCTCGACAGTGAGGGCCAATGGCAGTCTGGGAGGCCTGTGGTGGATCGCCCCCTGCGGGAGGTCCTGATCCATTCATCCACCCTGGGTCAGATGGCGGCAGGCGGCGGACAGGAGGGCGCCGTGACGGCGATCGTCCAGGGAGCGAGAGCCGTTGAGGAAGAAGCCTGGCACCCACTGATACAGGTGCCATCCGCCTTGGAGGGAGTAGGGCATGGAAACCTTGTGGAGCTCCCCGGTGACGACGGGAAACCCCATTACGGGCGACGATTCATCCTGGCCGACCGGGCAAAGGGAAACCGGTTCCTCCTGGCCAAGTGGTTGCGCCGCGGCATTCGCTGGAAGAATCGGCAGGTCCGCAATGAAGAGTGGACCGAGGTGGAGGAAAAGGCCCGTGAGTTCCTTGCTTTGAAGAAAACCCCGGTGGTCCGGATCGAGATGACCTCCGATCGCGTGTTGGCCACCGTGGCGATTGATGAGATCCCGGTGCGTGCCGTGGTGGACGATCACGGCCGGGCCCTCAGGCGTCCCCCCTTCCGTGAAGTCCTGTCAAAGGACTGTGCCGCATGCCGTCGCCGCGACCATTGTGCCTCGCTTTCCACCTCAACAGGGGCGGCCCTGCTCTGGCGTCGTCTCAACCTGATCGATGCGGATGGCGTGCCCACCCTGAGGGGGCGGATCGTCAGCTTCTTTTCCAACAGCCAGGGACTTGCCATCGCCGCGGCGCTGGAAAAGGAGTCCTATCGACTGGATGATCTGGTTTATGACCTGGCGAACCTGGATGCGGGACATCGCTTCTGCGGCGAGGAGGCGCGCTATGCAGGTAAACTGGCGAAGGTCTGCCAGGATACCTATGGAAACGCCCGGATTACCGGATATCTGGAGAATGGAATCCCTCCGGATTATGGGAGCGGGGCAGAGGAAATTGCGGAATCGGCGCACAAGGACCCCCTTTCGAGGAGTGACTGGACCACTGAAATCCTCGGAAGCGGTGACATCGACCGGATGATCATCGAGTGGCGAAGCCTCCTGCGACGAATCGTCCACTCTCCTGATCTGGATTGGGGGCGCTGGACGGATTTCAAGGCGCTGGCGGGACAAATCCTGCAGGAAACCGAGTCGCCAACCATCACGGAGCTACCCTCGCTGTCCTACAAGCAGGGTCAGCGGATCTCCCATCGGCTCCGGATCAAACGGTATTGAAACGGGTGGAAATACCTGCTGGAAAGCCACTTGGTTGTCACCAAATTGTGATTTAAGTCCCCCTGTATCCTGTTGACAGAAAAAAAGGCGCTTCCTAAAACCGTTCCGCACAGAAGACATCCTTTCGAGGTTGGAACCTACAATATTCGATTATATGAAGAATCTCCTACGTATCGCAGGGGCCGTTGCCGTTGGCGCCATTGCCATCACGAATGTTTCAGCGGCAGAAGGTAATCCCTTCTCTGCATCGCTTTCCCTTCGCGGTTTCTACGACGACAACATTGCCACGACTCCCAATGGCATTCCCGGAAAGCAGGAGAGCTATGGATTCGAGGCCAAGCCGAGCGTTCGCTATTTTCTGGAGCAGAATGAGTTGAATCTGGAGGTCGGATACGCCTACGGCATCCGTTATTACGAGAACCGTTCCAACAGTGCCGACCACTCCCACAAGTTCGACCTCCTGGTGGATTACGTCTTCAGCCCGAAATTCCGCGCCGCCTTCAACGAGGAATTCGTGGTCGCGCAGGAAGCAGCCCTTCTGGATCCTTCCGTGGCTGCCGGTGGAGCCCTTCTTCGTGCAAACGGCAACAACATCCGCAACGCGGCTGAAATCCTCGGACGCCTCCAGGCAAGCCGGTTGATCGCAATCGAGGGTGCCTACAAGAATACCTTCATCGACAACGAGGACGAGGGCATTGGATCCCGTTCTTCATTGCTCGACCGCATGGAGCACCTCTTGAGACTCGACGGAGAATACCAGTGGACACGTGAGACCGCCTTCGTCGTGGGTGGTCAACGTGAGGGTCACCTTGTTCCATCGGATGTCGATATCCGGATGATGCCAGGCCTTCTCGGCCACGCGCGCAACCTTGTCAACAAAGCGAATGGCGGCCGGAAAGTCCTCGAATT
>CAZKNW010000010.1:0-21378 GCA_964554035.1 uncultured Verrucomicrobiota bacterium | reverse complement strand
ATTTCAACACCAGAACCGCCCCTTGTACAACCCTGAATGTCGATTGGCCCTAGGGTTTGGATCGCATAGATCGGTAAACGTCAGAAGGGCGGTTGCCCAGTCTGTATCGAACGAGCTTTCAGAGGACCTCTATGAAGTGTTTGGCGGTTTGCTCACAGATCGTGATGCAGAAGTGAGGGATTGGGTTGCGTTTCAAATGGGCTATCTAACGGTCGTTAGCCGTGAGCGGATTCTTGAATCTCTCATGGGCGCCATGTCTGATTCGGACCGGGGAGTACGCCTTTCAAGCGTGAGGAGCTATGTCAGCCAGTTGGAAGATGCTGGTCTCCAATCCATTGGTTCACTGTTGGCAGAATGTGGGTTGTCGAGGGAGGCTCTGGACGGCGTTGTCGATTCGATGACATCACCTCTGGACTCGCTCAAAATCGATTACGGACTTAGAGACACCATTCGGGAGCTAATAGAAAAAGTGATAATTGGCGAATCGAAATAGGGCTAGAAGGATCAGTTTATGACTCAGGTGTCGGCTCCGATTGTTGCGCCTACTCGGTAAGTTTCCACTTCACATTGGTCAGGACGAACCGCTGGCTGGCTTCGTGGAGAACCGTGCCTTCTGGTACTGGTATCCCTCCTATGGGCAGCGTGTCTTCCGTCTGAATAAAGACGGGTAGGTCATGGCGCTCCTCAAGAACCCCTTCGATCTGAATCTCTTTTCCATAGGCTTCACTGGGCCAACGGGCAAAAACCAGGATCCAGATGGAAGAGGTTGCGTAGGGGTCTCGCGCGTCCCGCCTGCGAGTTCGTGCACCGTCTCGGTGCCATTGTCCGAATTGGGGCGAGACGCCCCAACAACTCGCAGGCGGGACGCCCGCGCCACGCGGGGCTTCTGTAGACTGGTCGGTAGGGCTGGGAACTTCTAGGCTTTCGCCTGACCTCGATGTGGAAGCGATTCAAATGTGAATGGCCGAGATTGCTGGCGATGGCGTTGATCATCGGCCTGGCCTGGGCATGGAGTCGGGACCGGATGGATCCTACCAACTGGTCCGTGCCTCTGACCTACGCGGGAGACAGCCTGCTTCAACTCTTGGAGATCAAGGCGTCCGAGGAAGGGGACTTCAGTCTCTTTGGCCCGTTGCATGTGAGCCGGTTGGGGGCTCCCTACATTGCCAACTGGAATGACTACCCGATGCAGGATCGCCTGGTGCGAACCTTCATCCAGTGGATGGCCATCGCGTTTGGAACCTTTCCGGCAAGCAATCTTGCGATGTTGCTGGCACATGTAACTGCCGGGCTTTCCTTTTATCTCTGCTGTCGTTTGCTTCGCTACCGATGGGAATGGGCCTTCGTGGCGGGGGTGTTGTTCGGTCTTTCCTACTTTCAATTCTGGCGGGGTATTCATCACATGCTTCTCTCCTGGACCTACACACTCCCGATGGGGCTGGTCAGCGTGTGGTTGATCGGGGGTGCGAAGAGGCTGTCCTTCGGAAACCGGTGGGGCGGCATGGTGCTTCTAAGCAGCATGCTGATCGGCTTTGGCAATCCGTACTACATCGGGATGTATCTTCAGTTGGTTGTCTTTGCACTGATCTACCAGTGGTTTGGTGATCGGCGTCGAAGGAACCTGATGGTGGGATTGGCAGCGATAGGACTGACGATCGGGACATTCCTCCTGATGAACGTGGGTGTCTTTGCCTACAAGGCGGAACATGGAGGCAACCCGGGTGCGGTGGTGCGTAACTACTACCAGGCCGAGCAATTTGCCCTGAAGCCGATGGATCTCCTGATGCCCCCGGCGGAGCACCGTTTGGGGCTGCTTGCAGAAGTGGGGAGAAGTTTTGCCAGTACCAACAAGCTGGAGGGTGAGTTGTTCTCTCCCTACCTGGGATTCGTGGCCCTTGCCGCACTCATGTGGATGGGCTGGGAGTTCGTCCTGGGGCTCTTGAGGAAGCATCGTAGGTGTATTCCGACGCACGCCCTGCAGAGTTGGTGGGTCCTCGTCTATGCGGTGGTGGGAGGCTTGAACACCGCGATGGCATTGGCAGGCATGCAGTTGCTGAGGGCTTCCAACCGGATGAGTCTCTACCTCTTCGCCCTCGCTCTCTTTTTCGGTGTCTCGAGGTTGAGTCGGCTTTCCCGGGATTGGTCCAATCAGAAGGTGTGGAAGCTGGCCGCGGCTCTTCTGCTATTGGGAATCCTGGATCAGGTTCCAAGACGGATCCCGGATCAACAGACGGAATCAGTCCGGGCCCAGCTCCAGATGGATCAGGACCTTTTTCACTCGGTTGAATTGGCGACAGGGCTGGAGGGGGCCTTCTTTCAATTGCCGGTGATTGGTTTTCCCGAGACGCGGCCACCCCACCAGATGACCGACTACGAGCATCTTCGGCCCTACCTGGTCACGACCGGGATCCGTTTGACCTTTGGTTCCGACAAGGGCCGGCCCGAGGAAAATTGGCAGGAGTCTCTCAGCCGTGGCGCACCGCGCAACATGGTGGAGACCTTGGAGGACATGGGCTTTCGGGGCATCATCCTGAATCGTCGCGGGTACCCTGATGGGGGCGAGACTGTTCTACGGTCGCTCTCTGCCCTGGGTAGGAATGTGGTCGCCAGCGGCGGAGATGGAGCGCTTCTGGTGGTGGCACTCCAACCTCGGGATGTCGTGGGCTTTCCCTCGGATTATCCTGTCGTGGATGCAGGCATCAGCATGGGTGAGGTTGGGGCTTCTGGACCTGTGAACCGGATCGGGGAATCTATTGGGTGAAGCAGCACCTGGATGCCGAGCTCAAGGGGATCTCACGTGACAGGGAGACCTTCACCTTGAGCTGTCTTCTGCAGTCGAGGCGGGATCAGGCCGTCCGTTTTCGAATCGATGGAAAGGAGGTCTGGTCGGCGCAGTTGAAGGGTGGCGAGGCCATGCCGGTCTCCTTTGATGTGGAGTTGGGGTTTCAGCCGGTCTCGTTCGGGTTGGATTGGGGGCTTGAAGCCGAACCCTACTCGGCGGCTTTCCCGGAACCGACAAGCGGGGCATTGATCAATCTGGAGATCAAGCGGGAGGTGACGAAATGAAATGCCTTTCGTTCATCAAGAGGGAGATTCCGTCACTCCTGATCCTGCTGGTGGTGGCCACGGTTGTCTTTTGTGGCGCCTACGGAAAGTGGAGCTCGTCCGATTGGAAGCGTCCCCTCAGTTATGAGGAGGATGCGCCGCAGGTGCTGACCTGGATCAAGGCGGCGTCCGAGGGAGACTATTATCCATTCGCCCCGGTGCATGTCTCGAGATTGGGTGCGCCCGGTGAGGCGAACTGGAATGACTATCCCATGTATGAGAAGGGCATGACCCTTGGGATGGGTTGGCTGGCATGTTTGTTCGGACTCATTCCTGCCGCCAATCTTGGAACCCTCTTCGCCCATGTCTCGGCGGTCCTCAGTTTTTTTCTGGTGTGTCGTTACCTGCGTTATGGTCGTGATGTGTCCATGGTGATGGCGCTGCTGTATGGCTTTGCCTTCTACATCTTCTGGAGGGATTTGAGGCATCTGCTGCTGACCTTCATCTTTACGGTGCCTCCGGCCCTGTTGGTGAGCTGGATCGTGGGCGGAAGTCGAACCCTGAAGCTGTCAGGGAGAAAGACCTGGGGTTGCATGGTGGTGGCGGTGGTCCTCGGTCTTGGGAGTCCCTTCAACCTCAACCTGTTCCTGCATTTCGTTTTTGCTGCAGGCCTGTATGCGTGGTTGGCGAAGGGACAAAGGGAGAATTTGAATGTGGCCCTCGCCTGCATCGTTGTGGCGGGTGGTGCCTTCGTTGCGACCAATGCCGGTACCTTCATCTACCAGTTTCAACATGGTTCCAACCCGATCGCCCTCGAGCGGGAATACCTGCATGCGGAGATCTTCGCACTGAAGCCCATGGAGCTGTTCCTTCCATCGCCGGAACATCGTGTCGGGTTCCTTTCCGCGATGGGTGAACGCTACGACAGTGAGAACAAGGTCGTGGGCGAGAACTTCTCTCCCTACCTGGGAATCGTGGGCTCCCTTGGACTCGCATGGATGCTGGTGGAGGTGGTTGGATGGATGATGGGCAGGGTCAGGAGGACCACAGCGATCATTCCGCTGCTGCAGGCCCATTGGGTATTGGCCTTTTGCCTGGTCGGGGGGCTGAACTCCCTGATTGCGTTCGGGGGATTCCGTCTCTTCCGTGCCTCCAATCGATTCAGCATCTTCATCCTGGCGATCGTCCTGCTATTCCTCGCCGGACGGCTTTCCAGCCTCATGGCGAAATGGGGCCCGGGCAGACGCCGTGGCCTCCTCCTTTTCATCCTGGTGGTCGGGCTTCTGGATCAGATCCCGGTGCGACCCGATGCGGAGGCAACAGGAAAGGTTGAGGAACGGGTCCAGTCCGATATGGAGTATGCGGCGGCCATGGAGAAGGAACTGGGGCAGGGCTCCATGGTGTTCCAGATGCCGGTTGTGGGATTCCCCGAGGGAAGGAACGTCCTGAAGATGGAGAAGTATGAGCATTCGCGGCCTTACCTCTTCTCGGAGTCCCTGCGGTTTTCCTATGGATCCAACAAGGGACGACAGGAGGATTCATGGCAGTTGCTGGCATCGTGGCAACCGGTCGGGATCCTGGTGCGCCGACTGCAGAACTCGGGTTTCGCCGGACTTCATCTGAACCGGAAGGGTTTCGTGGATGAGGGGAGGGGAATGATGGAGGCCCTTTCGCAGCTTGGACTGCAACCTGAAGTGGAAGGCGGATTGGGTGAGATGGTCTGCTACACGCTGACGCCCTCGGGTGAACAGGCATACCCATGTCCCGTCTTCGTCCGGGAGGAGTCAGGCTGGCTGTTCAAGGAACATGGGATGGAACGCACCATCAACTGGGCGGCCGGACGCGCGGTACTGCGTTTGAGGAACGATGATTTGGCTCCCAGGACGGTGATCCTGCGTTGCGGCTTCCTGACACTTGTGGATGGGAACATGGCCATCCTGCTGGGATCCCAAGCCGTGGATGCCTTTGCCATCAAGGGCGGCAGGGGAATCGATTTCCAGCGCGCCCTACTGCTCGCACCTGGAGAGCACGAACTGATCTTCCAGACCGACACGGGTGCCTTCCCGCATCCGGAACACCGCGACTTCAGAGTGGCCTTGGGCGTGGTAAACCTGTCGCTTGAGTAGGGTGGCTGTTCCCAACACCTCAGTCGGCACCTTTGGAAAGGCGTCGCTTCAACTGGGCCTCATGCAGGTTCCTGGGTTCGATCGTCATGGGGTTGATGGGCTCGAACCAGCGCCCCTTGGCATCCGTGATGGGATTTGACCTGGATGGCACCCCAACCAGGTTGATCATGTCTGGTGCAAAATTTCGTGGCCATTCGATCGGGCGCTTGGACCGGATTCCCCAAAAGGTGTTGTAGGCGGCACTGTGATGCCCAAGGGAGCTGCCTCCACCCGATTGGAACATGCGCGTTCCCTCGCCGATGTAGAGATCCGTATAGAGGTTGGAATGAGGACCGTAGCGATGGTGATCTAGCGATAGGTCCACGCCCATGCCAACGGAAACGACGTTGCCTGCTGAACCTCGTGTGACCGTGATGCCGTGCATGAAGCGGGTTTCAAACCTGAAGCGGGTAAGGAGACAATCCTGCCCATCGAGGGAGATGCCGTGATGCCCCGTGGCCTTGCGGCTTGGTTCCACCTTCCGTGAGGAGCTGAGCTGAATCTCCTCGAGGGTGTTGTTGTAGCCGCTCACGTAGATTCCACTGTCGGAGTTGTGAATCCTGACGTCCCTGACCCAACAGTGGCATGCGTTCCTGAGGTCGATGGCGTTGTAGCCAAGTTCGGTGAAATGTCCCTTGTAGGGCGTGGTTGGAAAGGTGAAGGACATCTTCTCAATTCCGGACTCCTCCACTTTGCCCTTGGCTGATCGGATCTCAGGTTTCCATTCGGGTCGCACATCCGTGCGAAGTGGCCGATCAAAGGTGAGCGTGCCGGAGGACTTGTCGATGTTCGCCAACCGAAAGACGAAACGCTCGCGGACCGACTTCAGATTGGAGATGGGGCCTGTGTCGTCTGCATAGATGTGTTTGGTCAGGGTCTTGGACTCGTTGTCCTGCATCGACAGAAGGTAGTCCTCTCCTGGATGGAAGCCTGATGGATCGTCCACGACCAGCTGGAAACCACCGCGTCTTGCGATCTTGGTCACCTTGGCAAGACTGTCGCCTTGGATGCCTCCGTCGATCCGCAGGAACCCATTTGACCAGGAATAGTTGGAGGTACGCTTGCCTGAGGTCGTGCTGCCCCAGTTGGGTTTGATATCCGTCAGGGTCTTGGGAAACATCAGCAGGGTGCGTGTGGGGCCCGCACCGCGCAGGACGGTCCCGGAGCTCCTTATGGTGACCCAATCCGTGATGACGTACCGGCCAGCAGGGAGATAGATCACCTTGCCTGGGTTCTCGTCGATGGCCTTCTGAAGGGCAGCCGTGTCGTCGGTGCGCCCATCACCCTTGGCTCCGAAATCAGAGATGGAGACGTCGATCTTCCGGTCGGGGATCGGTTCTTCGCCACGACGGTAACCAGCATAGGAAAAATCGGGTAGTCGGCTTTCGGGGCTCCATGATTCGCCGTTGGTTCCCCAAAGCCGGGAATACTGGGCAGCGGAACTTGAGGCAGCAAGGCCCAAGACGAGGACCGAAAGCATGGTCCGGATAATACCTCTTTTCACCGACCTAAAGATCTCCCTGATCTGGAACCTTTCAAAAATCATTGGGCTCGGAAGGGGATAGTTTCCAGGAACCATCCTGTCAAACCAGCTTCAGAGAGCCCGATGTAGTGACGGTTCTCCTCGTTTCGGATCACATAGACCTGGTATTGGGTCTCCTCCATGAAAAAAGCCGCCCCTGTTTAGGAACGGCTTTGAAATTGGTGGCGGGGGCCGGATTTGAACCGACGATCCCGCGGTTGCGGGATTATGAGTCTGACGAGTCGACGCTCCTTTCGAGTCCGGTGATCCTTTAAAAGCCGGCGCCGCCTTTCTGGGCCTTGAGTTTGCGCTCGAGTCGGGTGGCTGCGGATAGATCCATCCATCCGCTGGACCAGACCAGCTTCCAAGGGCCTTTGCCGCGTGTCCATTTGGAGATGCCCTTGTTGTGCTGTTCCAGTCGGACGAGCATATCTTCAGAGAGCCCGATGTAGTGACGGTTCTCCTCGTTTCGGATCACATAGACCTGGTATTGGGTCTCCTCCATGAAAAAAGCCGCTCCTGATTAGGAACGGCTTTGAAATTGGTGGCGGGGGCCGGATTTGAACCGACGACCTTCAGGTTATGAGCCTGACGAGCTACCGGGCTGCTCTACCCCGCGGATCGATGAATTCTCGCCACTGGGCGAGGGCCGAGGAAACTGCCGAAAACTTGTCTGGGTGACAAGGGGAATTTTAAAAGCATCTCATTTTTTGTTTTTCAGGAGTGTCTGGCTGCCATCCTGCCAACGGGCTTTAGGAGGGGGATCTGGACGGGTGGCAGGTTTCGGATTGGGAATTGCCAAAAAAGGTGTTTTTCCCGCTTGAATGCCGCTCAATACTGGTGCGTCCCATGGACATTCAGGACTTTGTGAAATTTTTCACAAAATCCCTTGCGACCCCAAACCCGGATGCTAACATCCACAATCAAACGAAATTGTATGAAGATGAAATCTGCTAGAATTCTCGCGGCCTCCGTGTCTGCGCTGTTCCTTTTGCAGTCCGCACAGGCTGGCGACATCACCGGAAAGGTGACGGTCAAAGGCAACGTTCCCGCCAACAAGACTTTTGCCATGGATCCGATGTGCGGAAAGCTGCACAAGGTGAACAAGCACGAAATGCCCTTTTACGTGGTGGGCAAGGAAGGCGGGCTGGGTGACACCCTGGTCCAGCTGAAGTTGACCGGAAAGTCACAGGGTGCTGCTGCCGAGGCGGCCATGATCGATCAGGTCAACTGTTTCTACACGCCTTACGTGGCTGCAGTCCAAACCGGACAGACCCTGAAGGTCAGGAATTCCGACCCGTTGATGCACAATGTCCATCCGACCCCCCGCGTCGCAGGAAACAAGGAGCAGAACATCGCCCAGCCTTTCAAGGGGATGGTCAACGACTTCAAGTTTGACAAGCCTGAGATGTTCCTTCGTTTCAAGTGCGACGTCCATCCATGGATGTTCGCCTATGTGAGCGTTCTGGATCACCCCTACTTCGCGGTGACCGACAAGGACGGCAACTTCACCATCAAGAATGTTCCTGATGGCGAATACACGATCGAGGCCGTCCACCGCAAGGTGCACCCCAAGCTTGAGGGAGCCACCCAGAAGGTGAAGGTCAGTGGTGGTGCTGCCGTGAATTTCGAGCTGGAAGTCAAATAACCTCCAGCGGGACAATCCCAAAGCGCCGCTACGTTCTAGGAATGTGGCGGCGCTTTTTTCACCTAACAGACCTATTTTGAGCGTTTTTTGATGAAGGCATCCCAGCTTGAGCATCAACCGTGGCTGCACCGTTTTGCGGTGTTTTGTGCCGTGGTGACGCTGGGATTGATTGGTTTGGGAGGGCTCCTGACAAGCAAGGAAGCCGGCATGGCTGTGCCGGACTGGCCGACGACCTACGGCTACAACATGTTCCTCTTTCCTGTTGAGATGTGGACGGGAGGCATCTTTTACGAACACACCCACCGGCTCTATGCCTCGTTTGTTGGATTCATCACCATCGGCCTGATGGTGTGGTTTCTGATCAAGGAGAAGAGAAAATGGATGAAGGTTCTCGGTGTGGTGGCCTTTTTCCTGGTGGTTTTCCAAGGAGTGCTGGGCGGCTTGCGGGTGACCCTCTTCAAGGATGAGATCGGTATTTTTCACGGAGCCCTTGCCCAGCTTTTTCTGGCATTGATGGCCAGTTTTGCGCTCTTCACTTCCAAATGGTGGATGGAGGGCAGGGGAGAGAAGCTCCCGAAAGTGCGTTCCCGCCTGACACCTTGGATGGTGGGGCTCTGTTGCCTCATCTTCGGTCAGTTGGTTCTTGGGGCCATGATGCGCCATGCCCATGTCGGCCTGGCCGTTCCCGATTTTCCGAAGGCTTACGGACAGTGGTGGCCCGATACCGATGAGGAGGCCCTCCACGAGATCAACCAGCAACGAATGGATGTCGTCCATGACGGCAACGTCTTCTACGACGAGCATCTCACCGCTTATCACATCCACACCCACATGTTTCATCGTCTGGGTGCCGTGCTGATCTTCATCAGCCTTCTGGCGTTCTCGATTCATACCTTCAGGACCTTGGGCAACCGGCATGTCATCTCCCGTCTCGCCGCCTTCTGGTTCGGTCTTGTCTGTCTTCAGGCCGGACTCGGGATCATGACGGTGCTCTATAACAAGCCCGCGGACGTTGCGACGCTCCATGTCGTGACAGGTGCCACGCTTCTGGTCCATGGCATCCTTTCCACGATCTCCGTGAGGAGAATGGAGCTGCAATGGCTGCCAAGTCAGAGCACGTCCACGTCCGTTGCCGACGAAGAACCCTCAGCCCAGCCCGCCACTGCCTGATGAAGTCCGTCGATCCAGCCCTCAGCATTCATCCCGGTCGTGATCGAACGCTCGCCGCCGTGATTGCGGATCTGGTCAAGGCGAGGCTGACCGCGCTGGTTTTGATCACCACCCTGGCAGGGTTCTACATGGGATCCGAGGGGGGCGTCGACCTGTTGCTTCTATTGCATGCGTTGCTGGGAACAGGGCTTCTTGCTTCCGGTGCTGCAGCGCTCAACCAGGTCCTCGAGAGGGAACTGGATGCCAAGATGCGCCGCACCGCTTCCAGGCCTCTCCCGGCAGGGGAGATGCGGTCCGACATCGCACTTATCTTTGGTGGAATCTGTGCGATTGCCGGAATGGTCTACACCGCCGTGCTCGTCAACATGCTCACGGCCCTGATCGGGGCCATCACATTAGGGGCTTACCTCTTCATCTATACCCCCTTGAAACGCATTACGACCTTCAACACCGTCATTGGTGCGATTCCGGGTGCGCTTCCACCCCTGATGGGCTGGACTGCGGTCCAGAACAACATCGATGCCCGGGGCTGGAGTCTTTTTGCCATCCTTTTCTTCTGGCAGTTGCCTCACTTCCTGGCCATCGCCTGGTTGTACCGTGGGGAATACGAGAAGGCGGGCTTCGTCATGATGCCCAAGCTCGATCCAGAGGGATACCGGACCGGAAGCCAGGCCTTCAATCACACCATCGGGCTTTGTTTCATGAGCCTTTTCCCGGTTGTTCTCGGCTTGGCCGGGAAATTTTATTTCGTTGCTGCCGTGCTACTTGGGGCCTATTTCGCGAAGCAGGCCTTCCACTTTTCATCACAGAGGAACGAAGCCGCTGCGCGTCGGCTGTTTCTGGCCTCGATTGTCTATCTGCCGCTGCTCCTCATGGTGATGGCTTTTGACAAGCTCTAGAGTGGAATCATAGTTCGGACTCGGCGATTGACAGTGAATCTAGAAGACAGGTAACTAAACGGCTTTTTGCAACTTCTGCGCGAAGTTTCAACAGCCACCGTTTTGAATCCAATTCAGCAAAATGGAAGCGACAAAGACTGACAGCCATCATCACGGGACCGATGATCATGCCCATCATCATGACCCCGGTTTCTGGAAGACCTACATTTTTTCCACCGACCACAAGGTCATCGGCATCCAATATGGCATCACCTCCCTGCTGTTCATGCTGGTCGGGTTTTTCCTGATCGCATGCATGCGCTGGCAGATTGCCTATCCCGGACAGGCCATTCCTGTGGTCGGAAAGATCCTGGAGGCCGTGCTGGGTTCCGAGGTGGCGCCGGGTGGCATCATGTCATCCGAGCTTTACAATTCCTTTGGTGCCATGCACGGAACGATCATGGTGTTCCTCGCGGTGGTGCCCCTGGCTTTCGCCGCATTTGGAAACTATGTCGTGCCCCTTCAGATTGGTGCGCCCGACATGTGCTTCCCGAGGATCAACATGGCCAGTTACCAGTGCTTCCTTGCTGGTGGCATCGTCATGTTTGTCAGTTTCTTCATACCAGGCGGTGCGGCGCAGGCGGGTTGGACGTCCTATTCGCCCCTTGCCACGGTCATACCGACCGATGGCCAGACCTACTGGCTGATTGGAATGGTGCTCCTGATCACGTCGTCCCTTCTGGGCTCCGTGAACTTCATTGCCACGATCATCCAGCTGCGGGCGCCCGGCATGACCTGGATGAGGATGCCCTTCTTTGTCTGGGCCCAGTTTGTGACCGCCTTCCTGCTCTTGCTGGCATTCCCTCCTCTTGAGGCTGCGGGCATCCTTCAGCTGATGGACCGTGTCTTCCACACCAGCTTCTTCCTGCCTTCAGGCTTGATGGTTGCAGGACAACCCATGGCTGTTTCCGGTGGAGGTAGCCCGCTTCTCTGGCAGCACCTTTTCTGGTTCCTGGGTCATCCCGAAGTTTATGTCTTGATCCTTCCAGCGATCGGTATTGTCTGTGAGATCATCGCGAACAACACCCGCAAGCCCGTCTTTGGCTACAAGACCCTCGTCTACGCGGCCCTGGTTCTCGGCTTCCTTTCCTTCATCGTATGGGCGCATCACATGTATCTGACCGGAATGGGCACCAAGATCAGCGCCTTCTTCCAGACCACGACGATGATCATCTCGATTCCGTCGGTCATCATCCTGACCTGTCTGTTCATTTCCCTGTGGGGTGGTTCCATCAGGTTCAACACGCCGATGCTCTTTGCCCTGGCGTTCCTTCCGATGTTCGGACTGGGTGGTCTGACCGGCCTCCCCCTCGGATTCAGCTTCAGTGACATTCACCTTCACGACACCTATTACGTGATCGGGCACTTCCACTATGTTGTGGCGCCGGGAACCATCTTTGGCCTCATTGCGGGAATCTACTACTGGTATCCCAAGATGACCGGACGCGTGATGAGCGAGTTCTGGGGCAAGGTCCACTTCTGGTCCTCGTTCATCTTCATCAACATGGTGTTCCAACCGATGTTCGCGCAGGGAATGGCCGGCATGCATCGCCGGATGTATGATGGTGGCGCCACTTACGCCGGTGTTGCCGACCCTCTTACCGGTGAGGTGGTCGGTATCCCCCAGAAGTTCATCGAGATGAATTCCTTCATCTCCATCGCGGCCTGGATGCTTGCCCTCTCGCAGTTGCCCTTCATCATCAACTTCTTCTACAGCATCACGCATGGTAAGAAGGTGGAGTCGGACAATCCCTGGCAGGCCACGACGCTTGAATGGCAGACCCCCACGCCTCCTCCCCATGGCAATTTCGACAAGCCCATAGAGGTCTTCCGCGGACCTTATGAGTACAGCGTTCCCGGTCATGACGCGGACTACCTGCCGCAGAATGAAAAACTGGAGGGCGAGCCCAAGACCGAGGATGCGCCTGACGCACAGCCCGCGCCTGCACAATAATTTCTGAGATCAAGTCCATGGAGATTCCATACAATTCCAAACCACGTCCTGACACGGGACTTTACAACGCCAAGGTCGGCATCTGGTTGTTTCTGGCCTCTGAGGTGATGCTGTTCGGAGCCTTGTTCTCCTCCTACATCATGTTGAGAGTCGGCGCACCCGAGGGAACCTGGCCTGCGCCGGGAAGCCTTCTCAAGGTGGGGCCCGGTGCCTTCAACACGGTGGTGCTCATCCTTTCCAGTGTGACCGTCGTGCTTGCCTGGGCCTCGCTGAAGTTCAACAACTTCAAGCAGTATCGGATGTTCCAGGGAATCACGATCGTCTGTGCGCTCATCTTCATGTGCGTGAAGGCCTACGAGTACCACGACAAGTTCACCCACTATGAGATCGTGCTCAAGGAGGGGGTTACCCACTACGAGGGCATTTCCCACGGCACGGGTGTGCGGAGCCACCTGAACCTGGTTGATGGACACCTTGTGAACCAGACTGAGGACGAGATCACGCTCACGGTTCACCCCCATCATGACGATCATGCCGGGCATGACCATGGTGCCGAGGCACATCCCGAGGAACATGACGGGGATCATTCCGGACATGATCACGCGGAACATGCCCACGGTGGGCATGACGCCATCCAGGTGACGGTGCGGAAGTCGGACATTGCCAAGATGGAGAGTTATGGTCCCTGGCACAGCACCTACCTTGCGATCTATTTCACGATGACGGGCCTTCATGCCATCCACGTGATTGGTGGAGCCTTCGTCATCTTCTACATCTGGGGCCCTGGGGCGAAGATGTGGAAGACCGACCCGGAACGCTATGTGAATCGTGTCGAGGTTTCCGGACTGTTCTGGCATCTGGTGGACCTTGTCTGGATCTTCCTCTTCCCGATCCTTTATCTACTTTAATCCCTAATTGAGACTGAGATGGCTGGTGACGCAAAAGACTTCAAGACCTACGTAAGGCCCTACCTGATGGTGTTCGGCGTGCTCATGCTGGGCACCTTCCTGACGGTGGCCGCCTCATGGTTCGACTTTGACGCCCACTTCGGGTCCCACTGGGTCAACATGACCGTTGGACTCCTGATTGCCGTGACCAAGGCAAGCTTTGTGGTGCTCTGGTTCATGCATCTGATTTCAGAGAAGCAGCTGATCTATCTTGTGTTGGGATTCACGTGCTTCTTCTTCGTCGGCCTGATGGGGCTTACCGTCTGGGCGATGCAGGATTTCCCCAACTTCACGACCCTGGTGGGTCTCGACTGACGGGCTTATGTCACTCAAAGCATTCCATCTCATCTTCGTGACGGTGACCGTGCTGGCATCGGCCCTTGTGGCGTTGCTGGGTTTCCGGGCGTGGTCGGATTCGCAGGCCGTGGTCGACCTGTCGACCGGAATCGGAGGTGTGGTGGGAGTGGTGGTGATGCTGGTCTACGGGGTTTACTTTCTGAAGAAGCTGAAGCGAATCAGTTACCTGTGATGAAAGCGATCAAGTCCAACCGATGGATGACGTGGTTGATGGTGATGCTGATCCTGCTCACCAACAGCAGCGCCTTTGCCTGCACCGCCTGTTTTGGTGATCCGAACAGCAACACGACCAAGGGTGTCGTGGCCGCCATCTGGCTGCTCCTGTTGGTGGTGGGAGGCATCCTGACGGCGATTGCCGGATTTTTTATTTACCTTGTCCGCAGGTCCTCGACGAACCCCGTGATGCCAAGCCAGCAGTCGGCCGCATTGCCAACGATGAATTCTAAGAGCTAACTATCAATGGAAACGTTTGTTGAATGGCTGGGTCTGCCAATCCTGGCATCCGAGCATGGCAGTAAGATAGATGACTTCATCATCTATGTGCACTGGCTGATGGGCATCCTCTTCGTGGGATGGTTCAGCTACTTTCTCTTCTGCATCTACCGGTTCCGCGCGTCGAAGAACCCGCGTGCGAGCTACAAGGGTGTCCAGAGCCATCTGTCCACCTATCTTGAAGGTGCGGTCGCGCTCATTGAGGCGGTCCTGCTGATTTTCTTCGCCATTCCGCTCTGGCGTAGTGTGGTTGAGGACTTTCCCACCCAGGAGGAAGGTGCCCTTGAGATCCGGGTAATGGCTGAGCAGTTTGGTTGGAATTCCCGCTATGCCGGAACAGACGGAAAGTTCGGGAGCCAGGACATGATCTACGCCAGCACGGAGAACAAGTTCGGTTATGATCCGGAGGATGCACTGGGCAAGGACGACATTGTTCCTCCGCTCAACGACATCCGGGTGCCGATTGGCAAGCCGGTGAAGATCTATCTCAGTTCGCTCGACGTGATTCACTCCTTTGCCGTCCACCCGTTGCGGGTCCAGCAGGACTGTATCCCGGGCATGACCATCCCGATCCATTTTCAGGCCAACAAGGAAGGGCGGTTCATGATCACCTGCGCCCAGCTGTGCGGAAACGGCCACTTCTCCATGAAGGGCTTCATGACCGTGGAATCCCAGGATGCCTACGATGCATGGATGTTGGATATGCAGGCCACCAGTGGTGGCGGCGGCGGCGGTGGCGGATTCGAGTAATCGTTTCTCCCAGGTCGTTTTGAAAGAAGTGAGTTTTTGAAGAGGGCGGCATTGGCCGTCCTCTTTCCGTTTGATAGAGAACCTTTTCAAGAGATGAGTCAGCCATCCAAACCAGCCATGGTAGCCGTCTGGGGAACCCTTTCGGTGGTCATGATCTGGGTGGTGCTATCCTTCCTTAAGGAGCGTTCGGGTGGTGCTGAAATGACCGAAGACAAGGCTCCCTCCCTCCCTGTCCTCAAGCAACTGGACCCGTTTTCACTGACCAATCAGCACGGCAGGGTTGTCACGCTTGAGTCGTATCGTGGAAAGATCTGGGTGGCGGATGTGATCTTTGCCCGTTGTCCCGGTCCCTGCTCGGAGATGACCAGAAAGATGAAGCGGATTCAGGAGAAGCTGGGAGAAACGGAGGATGTCAGGCTGGTCAGTCTCACCACGGATCCCGAATACGATACTCCGGAGGTTCTCAGGAAGTATGGTATGACCTTTGGAAGCGATCAGGAACATTGGGATTTTCTGACGGGGACCAAACCCCAGATGAAGGAGATGCTGACAAAGAACCTGCTTCAGGTGGCGCTTGAGAAGGAGGAGTCCCAGATGGAGTCCGAAAACGACTTTTTCATCCACAGCACCCTCATGGTCGTGGTGGACGGCAAGGGTCGGATAAGGGCGACGGTCGAGACATTGACACCTGGCGCACTTGAGCAAATATTAGAGACCATCGAAGTATTGAAATCCGAATGAGTGTTCAAGATCTACCGGCAGTGAATGCCACCCTGAACGGCCTGAGCGCCCTGATGCTCCTGGCCGGCTTTGTCTTCATCAAGAAGGGCAACCGCAAGGCTCATCAGAAATGCATGATCGGTGCGTTCTCCACTTCGGTCGTCTTTCTGGTGTGCTATCTCATCTATCACTTCAACGCAGGCCATACCTCCTTCAAGGACCCGGCCTGGTTCCGTCCCCTCTACCTGGCGCTTCTTCTCACCCATGTCCTGCTGGCCGTGGTGATTGTGCCTCTCATACTCAAGGCCCTCTACCACGCTGCCAAGGGCCAGTTCGAGAAACACCGGGCAGTGGCCAGGTGGGCATGGCCGCTGTGGATGTATGTGTCAGTGACCGGGGTGGTCATCTATCTTCTTCTCTACCAGATCTTCCCTCAGGGCTAGGGAATCTCCTTCAGGATGGGGGATTCAAACAAGACCTCGCTATTCCAGGTCCCGAGCGCGACCTGAATGTCCTCAAGCATCGTGGGCGTGAACGCCCAAGGCAAGGATGGTCGAAGTGTCGAATCCTTCAGCGAATAGTCCCTCATGAGTTGGTCGTCCTTGAAGATCTCTATCGTCTCCGCTGTCACGCGGATGTTCAATTCAATGCTCTTGCCAGGTGGTGCGGTCAGTTGAAAGGCACCGCCAAAGCGAAGGTCCCGTCCATTGATCACCTGGAGTCCACTGAGTCCCGGTTGTTCCCATGCGTCGATCTCAAGGGCCCCGAGCCCCAGGGTGGTCTTGAAAAAAAGAGCAACCGAATCACTCCCTGAGAAACGGGTGAATCGCCATCGAAGCTCGTAGGGTATCGTCAGCGGCTTGACAGGAATGTTGAGCAGGCAGTTGGTTTCGACCGACGACGAACGTATACCCTGGTGGGAATGGCTCCATTCGCCCCGCACCAGGTTGTCCTCAAGGTTGACGGATGCGAGAAGTGATTCTTCCTTCGGGAGTGAAGTTGAATGGACAATCAGAGCGACAATGGCCAGGCAGGCGAGAACAATAAGAATCCTCATTCTTTTGCCCTGGGTGAAGGAGGGCTCATCAGCGACAGCATCCTCCAATGCCAGTCCTGCAAGCTTGTCCACGTCCAGTCCGTCCAGGCCCGGGCGTTGACGTTTTCTGCCGTCGGATGATTCGTTCATGATCCCGGGGGGCTGGCGAGGGCCCTGATCAAGGACCGCATTTCCTCCTGCCAGTCTCCTCCTGCCAGTTGCGTGCCTTCGATCTGCTCCTGGATCTGGCTCCGGTATTCCGCCCTGAGGCGATGCACGGAGGTCTTGAGGCTGGAACGGCTGATTCCAAGATCGTTCTCAAGTGAGGGGTAATCCCCGGCCTCAGGTTGCCGGGTAAGAAAGGGCTTCAAGTGGGCAAACAGGGATGCCTTTCCCCGGGCCCTCCATTGTTCCTCCAATGACCTGACGGACTTCTCCATGAGGGTGAGCGCCCATTGTCGGTCATACATGTGTTCCGGTGTCTCCCCTTCGATCAGTTGCTCGTGATACCAGGACTCGGCGTCCAGTTCGTCGATGGAAAGAATGGACTCTCCGCCCCCTCTCTTGAGCGTGGCCTCCCTTCGGGCCTCGTGGGAAAGGTGCCTACGGAAGGCGGTAAGAAGGAAGGTGCGCAGCTTTCCCTTGTCTGCATTGGCCCTTGAGAAAAGGTGCTTCTCGATGACCTGCAGGAAGAACCCCTGGACCAGGTCCTTGGACTGGGCGGAAGGATGGCCGGATCTGCGGGCAAAGGCATAGAGTGGAAACCAGTAGGCCTGGCAAAGCTCCTCCATGGCCTCGCGCGCCTCGTCGGACTCCCCGCCAGCCATGGCCACCAGCGTCCATCGGGTGGTCTTGAAGCATGCGTGGCTGTCCGCTCCTGATTCCATTGGGCGAACGATGTTCCAAATGGGTGTTTCTTTCAATCAACCAAGAACCAATTCGAACTGATTGCTGCCAGTGGGCTCCAGAATCTCCTTTCCCTTTTCGCGTCCACCGGTTAAAGCATTAACCTTAAACTTGAACACCGGTTCCCGGAGGGGAACGGTGTTTCGTCTGGGATTCCAGGTGTCCGATGTGGTTGACCCCTCCCCCAGAGCATGCCTTTGCGCTCACACCATGGCGGCGGATTCCAGGACCAGCAAAAGGATCTACCTCGAGGGAATCGGAGGGATACTGTGCATTTTTTGCCTGGATGTTTTCCTTGGCTGGGGAGACCGGGTTTCCCTCCTTTACCTGGCCGGTGTTCTGCCCGGGCTGCAAGCGTCGAGCAAGCAGCCACCTGTGGCACTGGGATTCCTTGCGTTGGCAGGTCTCATCTCTGCGGGAATCCTCACGGAAGAACGCGCCTTCCTTGAAGAGACCGTTACTTCCGTCCGTTTCCTTTCGATGTTCCTCGTGGGACTCGCTTCGCTGCTGATTGTCCGGGAGGCGGAGCTGAAGGAACTGGACATGCATTACTACCGACTGATCCTCGATCTGCTGAAGCATGGACCCGACGAGGCGGGTTCCCCGGTCTATTCCGCCAAATCCCTCTGGGAGAGAATGGGCAACCGGTCCAGTCTGTTTGAGGTGGAGCTGAGGGAGCTCAGGAAGGATCTGCACGCCTCGCAGAAACAGATCCAGAGTTTCTACCAGCTTGCTCCCGCCATGATCCACATCCTGGACCTTCATGGCGTCGTCCGGATCGTCAACGAATACTGGCTGAGTGCGCTTCTCTATCGAAGGCAGGAGGTGGAAGGACGACCTTTTGTGGACATCGTGGTCGAACGGGAGAGGAACCGTGTGTTGCATGAGCTCCAGCGGATGAAGGAGGAGGACGACATCTTCAACATGTCCGTGAAGGTCCTGACCGCCGTTGGCGATACGCGGGACATGTTCGTGACCTTTTCAAGGCCCATCCCCATCGACCATGGAAATGAGATGGGCCGACTTGTGACGATGATCGACGTCACGGAGGAAAAAAGGCGCGCCGAGGCACATCAAAGCGAACTGGAAAAGGGCATGGAGAGGCATCGCCAGCAGACCCTCGGCATGTTGGCGACGGGAGTCGCCCATGGATTCAACAACATGCTTCAGCCGATCCTGACCTTCACCGAGATGGCGCTGCAGGACATTCCGAAGGGTAGCAGCGTCCGGCAGGACCTGGAGTTTGTCCTGCAGTCCGCACTGCGGGCCAAGGAACTGGTGCAGCAGGTCGAGGCCTTCAGTCAGAAGGATGAACAGGAGCGCCGCTTCATCTACCTGGAGGGGGTGGTCAGGCAGGCATTGCGGCTTCTTCGGACCTCGGTTCCCGACCGGGTGCGCTTTCGAGACTACTATGAGCCCGAATGCCCGCCCATCAAGGCCTCGCCGGCGGAGATCCATCAGCTTTTGACGGACCTGGTGGCCAACGCGATCGAGGCGGTGGGCAGCTCGAAGGAGCCCATCATTGAGATCTCCATGAAAAGGATGCGGGTGGGGCTGGAAGATGCGGAGCAAAGCATCGCGCTGGTCCAGGGAGACGAGTACGTCGTACTTGCCATCCAGGACAATGGCGACGGTATTTCTCCAGAGCACATGGACCGGATCTTTGACCCCTTCTTCTCCACGCGCAAGGTGGCTGCGGGAAGTGGGATGGGACTGGCCAGTGCCATGGGCATCATGAGGAAGCTGGGTGGGACCATCATGGCCGGCAACCGGAGTCGTGGTGGTGCGCGGTTTCGCTGCCTGTTTCCCGTTCAGGCGGTTGAACCGCTCCAGATGGCGGAAGCCAAACCGGACCTGATGCACGGGCATGCCGAGATCCTTTTTGTGGATGACGAACCGATCGTGCTTCATTCGGCGACGCGCCTGCTGCAGAGGATGGGGTTCAATGTCCATGGTTGTTCCACCGCAGCCGAGGCCCTGGAAGCCCTCGAGGCCAATCCAGGAAAGTATGATCTTCTGATCACCGACCTGACCATGCCGGGCATGACCGGATTGGATCTGGCCGCCAAGGCCAAGGCAAAATACCACGACCTTCCCATTCTGTTGGCCACCGGTGTTGCCAAGAACACCGAGGAGGAGGGGGGGCTGGACCCGAACGTCGATGAAGTCATCTACAAACCCTACAAGCTGCAGGACCTGGATCGCGCCATTCAGAGGATGATTGCGGCGAAGATTGAGAAATCGATGAAGAAGGAAGGCGCCTAGAGTGTCAGACCCGGTATGATGCGTTTCTTTTGCACAGCCCTTTTACTGTCCATCCTCTGCGGATGCGCGACCTCGACGATTGAATCACGCAAGGAAGAGCGTGCAGAAGTCTATGCCTCGCTTTCCGAAGCGGACCGGAAGAGTGTGGACCAGGGGGAGGTCCGTGTCGGGATGTCCCGGGATGCTGTCTATATCTCCTGGGGCGAACCGGATCAGGTGATGAACAGCGGCAACTCCGACGGGGTGGTCGAGACATGGTTGTATCATGGATCCACCCTGGAGCGTCGGCATCGCTGGGGAGTTCGTGAGGTCTTTGACCAGCGGGGGCGCAACTATCTGATCACCACCTATGATCCCGAGTACGTGTCGCGGCAGTATGTGCGTGCCGAGATCAGCTTTTCGGATGGCAAGGTCAGGTCGTGGAAGACGCTTGCTCGTCCGCTGGAAGGGGAACCGGGACGTTTCTAGCAGCCTAGTAGGAGGAATATTGGGAGGCGGAAGGCTTGGAGCCCTTGGTGGCCGAAACAAAGCCAAGGGTGACTGCTGCCGGTTCATTTCCCGCCACGCAGTGCACGATGATCTTCTCGAGCTGCTCGTTGGGCTTGGGTTCCGTACAGATCCTGACCAGATCCTCAAGGGAGGCGAACGGGATGGACTTTTCCTCGAAATCAGGCGTGTCCGTTCGGACAAAAACAGCCTGACCTACGGCATACGATAGATCATATGGGAGGTCGCCCATGGGGAATAGTGAGATAAGTAACCGAAGCTAAACCCCTGATGCAAGGGGTTTTCTGCAACTTTTTGTAAATGGAATGTAAATCCTGCTTGGGACTGGATAGTTCATGGCCCACTGTCTGGGCTATGCAGTTGAAGCCGAAACAACTTGATCTCATTGGTTCGGAACTCGCGATCCTGTGGGAGGACGGGAGCGAGGATTATTACCCGATGGAGTTTCTTCGTGCCCACTCCCCCAGCGCGGACAATCAGGGAGAACAGGACATCTTTGGAAACGTTCACGGAGGCACCGACCAGAAGGAATTTCCGGGAGTCACCATCAGGAGCTGGGTCCCGGTAGGCGGTTACGGGCTTCGGTTCACCTTCAGTGATGGCCATGCCCACGGGATCTTCAGCTTTGAATACCTGAAGCGGCTGGCAGACCTGCTCAGGTCATGAGGGCCACATCAGGATCAGATAGAGGATGTAGGTGCCGAGGCAGAGGCTCCCTTCCCATCGCTGGATGGTCCTGCCGGACTTCATCAGGGGCAGGACGACGATGGCAAGTCCCAGCATGAAACCCAGGTCCAGCGGGCGGATGTCCTTGGAAGTCAGTGGATGGATCATGGCCGAAAGTCCCAATACATTCAGGAGGTTGAAGACGCAGGAACCGATGGCATTACCGACAGCGATGTCGGGCTGGTTCTTCCTCGCTGCCACGGCCGCGGCCACGATTTCAGGGGCGCTGG
>CAZKNW010000009.1:0-21518 GCA_964554035.1 uncultured Verrucomicrobiota bacterium | reverse complement strand
CCAGACCGAGCTTGATTCCATTGAGCCGCAGAGGCAGTCGTTGATCCTCAAACGCGACAGGACCCAGACGGTCTACGAGCAGGCCAAGTTGAAGGCCCAGAAGATCGAAGCTTCAAGGAAGGATCTCGAGAACCAGGTCGAAGCCAAGAAGACCCAGATCGAGAAGTACTCCAACCAGCAGATGGAGACGAAGAAGAACGACGAGTATCAGGCCCTGGCCAAGGAGATTCGTGGTTGTCGCCGTGCCATCTATGACATCGAGGAGAAGGAACTGGAGCTGATGGAGGAGGCCGAGAAGACGGCCGCGGAAGTCGAGGAAGCCAAGAAGGAGGCTGACAAGCTCCGTGACGACGTCAACGCCCAGATTGATGCCCTCGGTGGCAGGGAGAAGGAGCTTCAGGCCGAGCTCGAGACGCTCAAGACCGACAGGCCTTCCCTCGAAGAAGGTGTGGAAACCCGCACCCTCAGGCTTTACGACCGCCTGCGGAAGCACAAGAAGGGCGATATCCTCGTAGGTATCGAGCATGGGATCTGCGGCGGTTGCCACATGAAGCTGACCCCGCAGGAAATTGTCCAGTGCCGCCAGCACAAGGATATTGTCTCCTGCTCCAACTGTGGTCGCATCATCTATTTCAGTGAGGAGATGAACACCAGTCCGCGCGACTAGGGTGTGCCTCTCCGCTCCCCACGAATTCCATTTCAATTTATGAACCAGGAGATCCGAAACGCTCAGGGTGAAAGGCTCGATTATACCTTTCACGAGGGAAACCCCGAATCCGACAAGATCGTGGTGATCGGCCATGGCGTCACCGGCAACAAGGACCGTCCCTTCGTGGTGGCCCTTGCCGAGGGACTGGCCGCGGCGGGTTTCAATGCACTCCGATTTTCCTTCGCCGGGAATGGTGGATCCGAAGGTCGTTTCGAGGACTGTCACATCACCAAGGAGGTTGCCGACCTGAAGGCGGTCCTGGATACCCTTGAGGGAAAGACCATCGCCTATGTGGGCCATAGCATGGGTGGCGCGGTGGGTGTGATCGCCGCGAGCGAGGACAAGCGCATCAGTCACCTGGTCTCCCTGGCTGGAATGGTGGACACGAAGAAGTTTGCCGAGACCGAGTTCGGAGAGGAGACACCGGATGAAGGTTGCATGTGGGAAGATGAGGATTGTCCCCTTTCCCAGTCCTACATGGATGACCTCCGTGGCCTCAACACCCTGGTGGACCGTGCCGCCGACATCCATGTTCCGTGGTTGCTCATTCATGGCACCGAGGACGACGTCGTCCTGATCCAGGATTCCCACGACATCTTTGCCAAGGCCAACGAGCCCAAGGAGCTCTTCATCATTGAGGGAGCCAACCACGTCTTCTCAGAGGCGCATCTTCAGCCGATGGTCGACAAGGTGGTCGCGTGGATCGGAGATCAGTTCGGGGGCTGATGGATGGAGTTTGAAGGGCTCATCTTTGATTGTGACGGCACCCTTGCCGATTCCATGCCCATCCATTGGGAGGCCTGGAGCCGGGTGACCCAGCGCTTGGGCCTCGTCTTTCCCGAGGAACGCTTCTACGAACTGGGAGGGGTTCCGTCCCGGCACATCTTCAAGATGCTTGGTGAAGAGCAGGGCATCACCTTGGATCCGATCGCGGCCTCCAAGGAGAAGGAGGACATCTACCTTGAATCCCTGCACCTCGTTCAACCGGTGCACGAGGTGGTGGCCATTGCCCGCGAATACCATGGCAAGGTGCCCATGGGTGTGGCGACCGGTGGCACGCGAGCCATCATTTCACAGTTGCTCGAGGCACTGGAGATCTCCCATCTGTTCGATACACTCGTCACCAGCGAGGACGTGGAAAACCAGAAGCCGGCCCCGGACATCTTCCTCAAGGCCGCGCACCAGATTGGTGTGGATCCCCGCAAGTGTCGCGCCTTCGAGGACACCGACCTCGGCATGCAGGCCATCCGCTCGGCCGGAATGGACGCCGTGGACGTGCGCCACATGAGGGCTTCCTGAATCGAACAGGAGATAACGGAGGGACCAGAGGAACAGCTCCTGGGCTGGTCATCCAGCTGGAGTTTCAAGTTCTGGCGACTGCGGCTACGGGTGAAAAAACTACTGCCCCCTGTTGATCTTCAGGAAATTCCTGAGGAGCTGGTGTCCGTGTTCGGAGAGGATGCTTTCGGGATGGAACTGGACTCCGTGGATGGGGAGTTCCTTGTGTCGCACGCCCATGATCTCACCTTCCTCGGTCTCTGCCGTGATCTCCAGGCAGTCGGGGACGGTGTCCCTTTTGACCACCAGTGAATGGTAGCGGGTGGCGGTCAGGGGCGTAGGCAGGTCCTTGAAGACGCCTTTCTGGTTGTGGAGGATTGGAGAAGTCTTGCCGTGCATCATGCGGTCATTGACCACCACCTTGGCGCCAAAGGTGTGACTGATGCACTGGTGCCCCAGACAAACGCCCAGGAGGGGGACTTTGGGACCGAATTCCTTGATGATCTCATTGGAGAGCCCGGCTTCGTTGGGAGAGCAGGGTCCTGGTGAAATCAGGATTCGTTCCGGGTTCCTGGCTGCGATCTCCTCAAGGGTGATCTGGTCGTTCCGATGTACCTCCATTTCCACGGAGAGTTCCCCAAGGTATTGGACGAGGTTGTAGGTAAACGAGTCGTAGTTATCGATGACCAGCATCATAGGCGCTGGCGCGGAAGGTAAGGGCGAAGCGGTTTGCTGCAAAACCTTTTTCCATCCGGTGGAAGGGGCGCTTGGAGCCTGCGCGGGAGGATTTACCGGGTTGACGGAAGGCCGGGAGCGGCTTATTTACCTGCGGCTTATGAAATTTTGGTTGGCAATGTTGGTTTGGACGATCATTTGCGCCCTGATGGGCCTGAGCATCCTTGCGGCTCACCACGGCAAGTGGTGGTGGTTGCTGGCGTTTATTGTCGCCTTTGTCGGTGCGATCGGAAAGATCGGCTGCAAGGAGGAAAGCGGCCACTAGCACCGGACTATTTCAGAATTTTTCAAAAGAGGGCATCCGCTTGGGCGGCTGCCCTTTTTTCGTGGAAGGAATCAATCCCGCTCATCGAATCCAGGCCGGACAAAGTCGCGGGCCTTTGGAAATTCCTGTTCCGTACCTTTGCGGATGCGGTCCAGTTGGATGAGCACGTCGAGGATGCCATCGGTCTTTTCCGGAAAGTGACCGCGGAGGCTGGTCCACGCCTCGATGGATCGGTCGATGGCGATGAGGGCGGTCTTGGCGGTTCCGTCGGAATCTCGGGGAAACTGTTCTGACAGGGCGGATTCGGTGGCGCGACTGCTGAAGGCCCGGGTGAGCTTGACGTAGATGAAGGGCTGATACCATCGGATGACCTCGACGGCGTCCTTGAGCGCCTTGACCTCCTCCGAGGTCCCTCCCATTCCCATGCTTTCCCGCAGCATGAGTTCCTCACCCTTTTCGCTGAAAAGCGCCTTCTCATCGCGGAACCAGGCATCCGCCGCCTTGAGGTAGGCCCGTGCATCGGTCACCAGTTCGTGGTTCCTTGCTCCCTCCCTGCTGACTCGGGTTTGTTCCGTTTGCTCGGCGTCGTTGGCTGCGGCGGGGACCTCAAGGCCATGTTCCCGGGCAAGGCTCTCTATGATCTGACGTGTCTGGTCGAAGGTCTGCTTGAGGCGCTCCCAGATCTCCTGGGGAGACGTGTCCCCGGTCTTGCCCGGCTCCCACCCCCGTGCCTTGTCCATGTTGTAGCTCATGCAGCGGTCCTGGAAGGAACAGCGCTCACACCAGCGGTCACAGAAGTTGTAGATGCCGGGTATGAATCGTGGATCGTTGGAATACTGTTTGAAGTCCTTGGGGTCCATCACATGATCACTGTAGTGCAAACTCGATGAGATGGCCGGATTTGGCAATCTTTCTATGGGTCCTTGGTGGTTGTGTCTCCCTGGAAGGTATCGAGGAAAAGGAGCCAGTATTCGTTCGTGCCCACCGTGACCTCACGGACGAGGAGGTTGGTCCTGATGCCATTCAGGCTGATTCCCGCCACTCCTGCGCCATTGATGATGGAATAGCCGTCCTCCACCGAAACGGTGTGACGCCGATACAAGTCCGTGTAGTTCCTGTCCCAGGGTTTCTCCGCGGTGGATCCGGCTTGAAGGACAGCAACCAGGTCATCGTGAAGCCGGAAACCCTGCTCTTCAAACCTGAGGTCCTGCTGCCGGTCGATTCTCTGGACCACCGTGGAGATTTCCGCTGGATAACGGGATTCGAAATAGCTGCTGTCGACATGGTCCGGGATCTCCCTCATTCCCAGTCCCACGAAGAGCGCCATGCAACCGGCACATCCCGCGATCGAGGCCACCACGAGGATTGCGATTCCGCCAACAATGTAGAGGACGACCTTCATCGATCAGGTGGCTGGGATATGCCGCTGGAAGAGCAGGGCGAGTCCGAAGAGGCCGATGAAGACCATAGGCAGGGGAAAGGGGCCGCCGAGGACGCTCAACAGGTCCACCAGTACGATTCCGGCGAGCAGGCCCGAGATGGTCTTTCCGATCATGGGTTTCTCATGGCCGTAGGTGAACCACAGACGCCAGGTGACCCATGCAACGAGAACGAGGCTGAAGGCGAGCCCTGTGAGCTGGTGTGAGGTGTCATTGATCAGGAAGGCCAGCACCACAGGGGCCGCGAGCAGCACGAGGGGCCAGTATCGCAGGACACCCGGGATGCTTTCGCTGCGGGCCAGGTAGCTGAGTCCGGCCACATAACAGGCCATCACGGTGGCGGACCAGACTGACAGGCCGGTAATACCCGCCACACCCACGGAAGCGGCTGCGAGAATCAGGAAGAAGCGGCAGAGGCACATCAGGACCGGTGACCAGGAGAGTCCCTTGTGGAAGACGTCGTAGAGCACGATGAAGAGCAGGAGCAACACACCGCAGATTCCGGTGTCGGTGCCGAGGGGGACCAGCATCAGGGATCCCACGAGGAGCAGTCCCAGCGACCAGTTCCAGACCTCGCGGGTGCTGATGTGGCCTCGGGCGATGGGGCGGTCGTTCTTGTGCTGGCGGTCCCAGTCGGCATCCACGGCGTCGTTGAGGAACATGCCACCCAGATAGAGCAGGGTGGCGCCGAGGTTGAGCAGGATGTAGCGTTCCCAGTTGCCGCCACCTCCGATCAGCCAGCCTGCCAGGCAGTTGCTCCAGACGGTGGGCAGGTTGGAGGTGCGCCCCAGGATCAGGAGCGTCCTAAGATGGGAAGGTTGGCTTGATGGCTCAGTCACGACGGTATGTTCCTCAGATGCCGACCTGCTGCAGCCGGTCCAGGGTCCAGTGATACTCCGCCACCAGCTGATCCACCACATCCCGGTTCTTCATGGCCGATGGCAGGACCTCCCACGTGTAGGTTTCCATTTCGAGGTGACGGCAAAGGCCCGGATCCTTTCCGAGAATCCCGATGGTCTTTTCAAGGTGGTCCGCCGTGGTCTGGAAGATCTCGGTGGGAGGGCTGTGAAGGGGAACGTGGAAATGGACACGCCATTCCTCCGCCTCCCTTGCTCCTGCTGCCTCATCGCCATCCAGCGCGACGTCCAGGTCACGAAAGCGGCTGAGACTGCCGGAAGCGTCACGAGCCACCACCTGGTGCAGATAGATGTCATCCGCAAATCCGCGCAGGGCTTCAAAGGCTTCTGCCCCTGGCTTGAGCTTCAGCGCCGAGCTCAGGTGCAGCTTGCTGATCATGATCCCGTTGTCGGAAAGGCGCTTCAAGGCCTCTTCGGCCTCCTCGTATTCCACCGCCAGGTGGCAGGTGTCGTAGTTGACTCCAAGATACTTCTTCAACCGGTCGTCGCCGGGGCGGTCCGCTTGCATCGACTCGAAGAAGGCCACGGTTTCCCCGGTGGTCTCGAAGAGTCCAAGTGGCTCGGGCTCCAGCCCCAGATGCAGCTTCCTTCCAGTCCGATTGCAGAGGTCGTCCAGGAAGTCGATGCACCTCCAGAGATTGTCGCGGATGGGCTTGAGCTGGGAGTCGTCGGTGATGAACTCCTTGAAGGAACCGGGGAGGGTGCTGACGCTGCCTTCCACATCCTCGGGAAGGAAGTGAAGGAGCAGTTCAAAGAGCCTCTGCGTGTAGCTGAGACGATCCTCGGACGACCAGTCAGGGCGGTAGACCTGCTCCTTGACCCTTTCGCCGTGAAAGTGTCCGTAGGGAAAGCCGTTGATGGTGAAGACGTAGCAGTTGGACTCCTTCAGCCAGTCCTTGAATGCCTGCAGCTTCTCCGGGGATTCCAGCTCGCGGGAGGCATCCTCGCCCAACCTCAGACCGATGGCGTAGGGCTCTTCAGGTGCCACCTGACGGCGGACCGCCATGGTGTGGGTCCTAAGGGACTCGAAGGTCTGTGCCCAGTTCCCTCCCCGATGGATGTTCGTGCAATAGGCGAGATGGATCCCGTGGTTGCGTCGCATGCCTCTGGTTTAGCTTCAGAGTGGGATCGGGACCATCCAAAACCGGTCAGCGGGTGAGGATTCCCGGCTCGGTAACGGCTCCATGGCTCTGCTTGAGGATCTCCTCGATTCTTCCAGGCAGGTCTTCCAGCAACTGGTCGAGGACCTGGTCGTTGCGCGCGTTGGAAAAGCGGGCCACATAGGGTGCGGCATTGAGAAAGCCGTTCAGGGTCTGCCTCGCGTAGCCCAGCATTCCTTGCCGGACCGGCACGGAGTAAAGCGCGAGGCTGATGCCGAAGACCAGAGAGTGCCAGCCATGGGCGCGTCCCTCCTCAACCGCTTCCAGGTAGCGCCTGACCAGCCTCTGGTCGCGCAGGGGCCTCAGTCGCCGGAGGCGGGACTGGCCTGACCGGATGCTGGCCCGCGCCAGGAAGGCGAATGGAGTGGTGTCCAGGAGATGCTGGTCGAATTCGATGAGCTCCCGGGTCTCGTGCCTGGAGGCATGCGTGTAGGCCTGCAGGATGGCCGGCAGCTCGATCGGTAGAAGAAGTTTTTCCTTGTAGGTGTTGAGAAAGGATTCGAGCGACTCCGTGCTGCGGACGCCGTCCACCTCGAGCTCATCGACGCTGTCATCGAGGCAGGGGAGGCTTTCACTGCAGAAGAACTGCTCAGACAGCGGTCGCTTGTCGAAGATGATCTCCTCGACCGAATCGCCTCTGGGTTCATTGTAGGGAACGCTTTTCAAACCTGATTCAGCATGGGTTCCGGTGATTCGGAACGGATTGAGTGTAGTGGGGGAGACCGAAGGATTCCAGTCATGAAGACTGGTTCAGTTTCCGGCTTCCCCGATCATCCGGTCGAGGCCCTTGACCAAGGCTTCGTTCGTTTCCACGCCCTTGGCCAGCTTGAGGAATTCAAGGGAAGGCCTGTCACCCTGTTTGACCAGTTCCCCCAGGAAAAGATGCACCTGCTTCCGGGCCAGGTCATCCCGGATCGTGATTGCCTGCCCGAGAATCTCACGCAAAAGCGGCGCGTTCTCCTCAAGTTTCCAGTTGGTCGAGCTGATCCGGTAGCGCGTGATCGCATTGACCGCGTTCTCAAGGAATTCGGTCCCTGGATTGCTTCTCAGGTGATCGACAATCTGTTCAAGGACCTCCGTCTTCCTGTAGTTCTTCGAGAAGAAGTAGTTCATGGCGACCGATTCGGCCTCGGCTAAGCCGCATGTGATCTGGGGTTGCAGGAACAGAAGGGCCTTCTCCTTGGGCAAAAGGTCGAGGTTGCGAACGAGATGAATCTTGGCCAGCTCACGTTTCCTGTCGTCGCTTTCGCTTTCTTCGATTTCCCTGAGCAGCCACCAGCCCTTCTCGAAATCGGCGATCCGCCCGAGTTCCTCGTAGGCAAGGTCCTTGAGCTGGAGATCCTCGTTCTGCAGGGCCGCCTGCTTGAGGGATTCCCCAATGGCATCGGTGTAGTTCAGGAGGGTCAGGTGTACCGACCTGACCATGGTCCGCTGGACGCTGCCCGGCGATTCATTGAAGCGCTCTCCGAAGAGCTTCTCACCATACCTCGGATGGTGGAGCATGACGGCCTCGAAGAATTCCGCCCCCACATCCCCATTCTCCTCCGAGAGCCAGAAGTCCGCCTTGGCCTCCATTTCCTCCAGAGGCATTTCGTTGAAAAGCGCGGCAGCGTAGTAGCGGCGGACCAACGGGTCGCTTCCGCGGATCTTCTCCTCAACCAGTTTCCGGACCCGCGGCATCATCAGCCTCTTCTTGAGGGCCGACATGGCCGTCTCAGGATAGATGTCGGCAGGGCTGCTTCGAATGATGGCGAGGATCGGGTTGTAGTTGCCAAAGGCAGGGGCATTCCGAAGGTGCATGACCACATCCCGGCGTTCCTGGGTGCCGAGCTGGGGGGCAAGGTCGGTCAGGATGGGTGCCAGCTCCTCGATCTGCAGCTGTGCAATGAGGGAGCAGATCTCGAAGGCCAGGGTGGGGGTGGCATCGATCGCCG
This sequence comes from uncultured Verrucomicrobiota bacterium, assembly GCA_964554035.1. Taxonomy (GTDB): domain Bacteria; phylum Verrucomicrobiota; class Verrucomicrobiia; order Limisphaerales; family CAZKNW01; genus CAZKNW01. The sequence continues at coordinate 13,081 of CAZKNW010000009.1, read as the reverse complement.
CGAGACTTAGCTCGGAACCCAGGGCGGATGGGGAACGATAGGCCAGGGGGCGTGCGTGTTCCTCGTTCAGGTGGCCATCCACGACCAGCCTGGAAGCTTCCGGGGAAAATCCGGGAAAGAGCTCGAACTCGGGAAGTTGGTTCAGCTTGTTCGAGATGGAGTGCTGCAGGGAAAGGGCATTGGCCTCGCTCATGGTGGTGGCGAGCGATTGCGCGGTCAGCATCTGGGCATTGTCGAGGGTCATCTTCGGGATGCCCGCCCTGGCTTCGAAGGGAGGGAGGTCATCCCAGCTCGTCGGGATGTCGGGATTGCGGCGCATGGTGAACTGGATGGAGGCCTCCGTGGGTATCAGGGGAAGGTCTCGTCCCAGTATGCTCTCGGGTGTGGTGGCGGCGACGGGGGTGTCCTTCTGCACACAACGGACGACCAGTTCCTTCCAGGTGGCATCCCTATCCTTCTGGGTCACGGGGATGCCGTAGATGATCTGGTAGTGGCCGTGATCCTTCCAGCGCTTCCGGATGGCCTGCTTCACCAGGGACTCATAATTCCCTGGGGATCCTTCGAAGACGATCCGCATCCACTTGGTCGAGTCGGAAGAGCGCTCGATTGAGAGCTTCTGGTTGATCACGTCAAACCACTCCATGAAGCCGTCGAAGCCTGCGTAGTCGAGATCCCTTACGAACTTGGCCAGTGCATGAACCGGATACTCGCCCGCCTCGAGCTTCGCCTCGATGTCCGGGAGCGTGTTGGAAATGCTCAGTGCGTAGCGGTTCTCCTGGTCCCGGATCCAGTCGTTGAGCGTGCCCCTGTCGGGAAGGGCCTTGTGTCCGTACTTCGCGAGGATGTCTTTGAGGGAGGCACGTGAATTGTCGTAGAGCTCCTGACCCTCCAGGGGTTTTCCCAGGGCCACAAGCCGTGCTGCCTCTTCGAAGTCCCTTTCGACCTTCGCCGCGTGGATTTCCATGGCATTCTCCTTCCAGCCGGAAAAGGTGGCACCCCGGTGCTGCCGGGATTCCTCGGGCATGTAGAAGAAGAGGTTGATGACCTTGACGCCCACCCAGGCCGAGAGCGCCACACCCAGGATCACCGCCGTGATGAGCCCGGCGCCTGTCCAGTTGAACAGGCGTTCCGGTTTCTTCTCGAATGGTACGACCATCCGATCTTCATCATCGGGCTCAGGCATGGCCTTGAGGCTTGGATCATCCGTTCAGGGGTTGGATGGTTCACCCCCAGAGCGTATTCGCAATGGCAAGTGCGGACTTGGCGCGGTTCAGGGGATACAGGTGGATCCCGGCAACGCCGCTGTCAAGCAGCTCGCGGCATTGCCTGGTGGCGTAATCGATCCCAAACTGCAGCCCTGCTTCCTCATCGTCGCCGATCTCCTCGAGCTTGAGGTTCATGTCCTCGGGGATCCTGGCACCACAGAGGGTGGTGAATCGTTGGATCTGGTTCCTGCTGAGTACGGGAATGATGCCGGGAACAATGGGGACCTTCACGCCGTGTTTTTCACGAAGGTATTTTGAGAACGTGAAGTAGTCCTGGTTGTCGAAGAAAAGCTGTGTGATGACGAGGTCGGCTCCGTGTTGAATCTTGTTGGCGAGGCGGTCCCAGTCGACCTCCCGCCCTTCCTTGCAGGCGATGTGGCCTTCCGGAAATCCGGCAACGGCAATGCTGAATCCTCCAAATTCACGGACGAAGTCGACCAGCTCAAAGGAATATTCGAAGCCTCCTTCCGTCTTCACGAATTCCCCGGTGCCCCCGGGAGGATCACCCCGCAAAGCAAGGATGTTCCGGATCCCTGCGTCCTTCGCCTCAACGAGAAATTGCCGGATCTCCTCCTTCGTTGAACCGACACAGGTCAGGTGAGCCAGCGTGGGGAGGTTGAACCGGGTCTGGATCTCATTGACGATCCGCAGGGTCTTGTCCCGTGTGGAGCCGCCGGCTCCATAGGTGACCGAGCAGTAGTCCGGGTTCATCTTGAGGAGCGCCGGGATGGTCTTCTCGAGCAGGGTGTCCTCTCCCTGGTCCGTCTTGGGTGGAAAGAGCTCAAAGGAAACCACTGGTTTACCCTCTGCCGCCTTTTCCTTGTAGATGTCACGAATGAATCGCATGTGTGACGACATTAAGGGTGAAAGGGGGGCAGTTCAACCGCACGGTCATCATTTCAGTCCATGGGCCCAGGATTCCCTAGGCGGACGGGGGGCAGGCCTCGAAGATCCGGTCCACCTGTTCCTGCAGGATCGTCCGGCTTCCGGCGTTCCAGATGACGTAATCGGACTTCTCCATCTTCCGGGTCATGGACAGTTGGGCGTCGAGTCGGCCCTTGATCTGTTCGGGAGACCAACCGCGGGCAGCGAGCCTTTCCCTTTGGAGTGTGTCTGGGCAGGCCACGCAGACCACGTGATCGAACCGGTCCTCCGCCCCGGTCTCAAAAAGGAGGGGGATGACGACGACTCCCAGCGGGTGTCCTGCTGCTTCCCAGTCGTTCATTGCCTGCAACCACCGTTCGCGGATCAGGGGGTGGAGGATGCCTTCCAAATCCTTTCGTGAATCCGGCCTGGAGAAGACGAGATCGGCCAAGGCCGTACGGTTGAGACATCCGTCTTCCTGAAGAATTGAATCGCCGAAGCGCTCGACGGTTGCCTTGAGGCCGTTGCTTCCGGGAGAGACCACCTCACGGGCGATTGCGTCGGTATCGATCGCGTGGATGCCGGCTGAAACGAGCCGGTCGAGGACTGTGGACTTTCCAGAGCCAATGCCTCCTGTCAGACCGATCCTCTTCATGTGGCTCAGACCTCTGCGAGAAAGAGGGTGAAGGTTGCTCCGTTGCCGGGCGTGCTCCGCACTTCGATGGCACCTCCGGCATCCTCGAGCAATCGACGGATGATGGACAACCCAAGTCCGGTTCCCTTGCTCTTTTCACGGGTGGTGAACTGCTCGCGAAAGAGCTTCTGCAGGATGTCCGGCTCAATGCCGTCACCGTTGTCCCTCACGATGATCCGGATGATCTGGGTTCCTTTGGAAGGCGCGCCGCAGATGACCCTTCGTTTCCCGGGTTCATCGACGAACCGCTCCCAGTCAGGAGTGTCGCCAAAGGCGATTGCCGCCACGCGCACGTGGTGTGGGGTGCTGGTGCTCTGCAGGGCGTTGAGGCAAAGGTTGATCAGGATCTGAATCAGGTCGGCACCGTTGACCCTGACACGACGGTCTTCGGCGAGGGGGGTGAAGGCGAGTTTGTTGCCGCTGGTGGCAGGGTGGGCTGCAAGCAGGTCCTGCACATCGCGGAAGGCCTCGTTGATGCAGGTACACACTGCATGGTCCCGCTTTTCACGGTAGTAATTCAGGTAGCGCTTGGAAACACGGACGCAGGCTTCCACCTGCTTCTTGATCTCCTCGATGTAGTTCCGGGTGCTTTGCAGATCCTGGCCATCCAACATGGAAACCCTGCGGATGTTGTCGCTCAGGATTCCGGCGAAGCCGGAGATGACCGTCAATGGCCCGTTGATGTCGTGGATGACGCTGGCGTAGACCTCGCTTCTGGCTTCGGCAAGCCGGGCCTGGATCCTTTCGACTTCGATCTCCTCCCGGTAGTCATTCAGCTTGAGGATCCTGTTCTTGAGCTGCCGCGTTTGTCTTCTTTTCCGGACGGCCTTCCGAACGGCCAGCCGGATCAGGTCGATCTCAAAGGGTTTGGTGATGTAGTCGAGGGCGCCGCTACGCAGGGCCCGTTTGGTGGACTCAATGCTCTCATAGGCGGTGAGCATGATGACCTCGATTCCCGGATCGGAGCGCTTCATCTGCTCAAGCGTCTCGTTGCCGTCCATGCCGGGCATGCAGACATCCAGGATCACGACGTCATATTCCGTCTTGGAAAGAAGGCGAATGGCCGCTTCTCCACATTCGGCCTGCGTTACCTCATAGGTCGACCCGAACAGGATGACCAGCGAATCGCGGACGCTCTCGTCATCGTCCACAACCAGGAGACGCGCCTTGGTCTCGGTCTGCGTCGGATTGCTGGGTAGCTTGCTGAAGGTCATGGCGTGGGATGAAAGGGGTTCAGGCGCCTGCGAGAAGACGTTCCCACAGGATGTCGTTCATCAGTACGCGGGAAACGAATTCCTCGTGCTGGTCTCCGGTGGCGGTGCTTTCCTGTTCCATCGGGAACCGGAACTCGAATTCAGTGCCGCCCGCCTCCGTCGCCTTGACCGTGGCCCTGCCACCGTGGTGGTAGACGATCAGGTAGCAGGACATCAGGTTGATTCCGAAATCGGATGGGTCGCCGCTTCGAACGACAAAGGGATCGAAGATGCTTCTCAGCTTTTCCTCGGGAAGTCCCGGTCCGTTGTCGGTGATGCTGAGGGAAACGAACCTGCCCTTGGGTGTTTCCATCACCGATCCGCTGAAGGTGCAGCGGTTGCCCTTGGGAAGGACCTCGAGTTCCTCGCGAATCAGGAGCTCGATCATCTTCCTGACAAGAATCGGGTTGGCCGCGATCTGAGGAAGTTCCTTGTCGATCTCATTGGCAAACTCGATGCCGCGGTCGGCAATGTCTCCGGAAAGCGTCTCGACCGCCTCGTCTACCATGGAGCCGAGGCTGATCTGGGAGAACTCTTCTCCGGACGGGGTGTCGGTGGTTTCGGTCAGTTCGCCGAGCAGTTCACTGATGCGGCGTGCCTGCTTCTGGGCCTGCTGGTAGAAATCGATCCAGAAGTTGGGCTCCCGGCAGGTGGCGGGGTCGAAGTTCTCCTCCCTCAGCTTGGCCGGCGCCAGGTCCAGGAAGGTGCGGATGGCGACCAGGGAGTTGCGGATGTGGTGGCTCAGGCCGGAGGCCACGATGCCAAGGCTGGCGACGCGGTCCTTGATGATCAGGTCATGGAGCGTGGAAAGCTTTTCCTTGAGCAGCATGTCCCTCTCGGTCTGCACAATGTAGAATTCCAGCGCGCGGCGCAGCGATATCTCCAGCTCGGCGACGTCCCATGGCTTGCTCAGGTAGCGGTAGATGGCGCCGGTGTTGACCGCCTCAATGGCTGCCGAGATGTCACTGAAGGCGGTGATGAGGATTCGTGTGATGCGGGGGTGGGTGGTCCGTACTTTTTCCAGCAGCCGGGTGCCTGGCTCCACCGGCATGCGTTGGTCGGTCAGAAGGACTCCGATCTCATCGTGCTGCTCCTCGAGGATCTCCCATGCCTTGGCGGCGCTGGGTGCGGTGATGACCTTGAAGTCCTTTCCGAAAATGCGTTCGAAGTATTTCAAAGACCGTTCCTCGTCATCGACGTAGAGGATGGCATACTTCCGATAGTCGTATTTTCCTTGGAAAGACATGATTCCTTGATTCGTTGAATGGGGGTTATAAGGGCATTTGTGAGGGGAACTCCAACCTAAATTCGGTGAACCTCCCTGCTTCCGTCTCCACCGTGATCGATCCCTGGTTCTGCTTTGCGATCCGGTAGCAGATGCTGAGTCCGAGGCCGGTTCCTTCACCAACATCCTTGGTGGTGAAGAAAGGGTCGAAGATCTTGTTCCTGATTTCCTCAGGGATTCCCGGCCCGTTGTCCCGTATGATGAGTCGGGTGATGTCCCCATCCGACTCTCCCCGGATCGTGACGAGGGGATGGTCGGGAGGCGTGAATTCCTTCTGACGGGTGGCGTCCTGCGCGTTCTGAAGGAGGTTCATCACCAGCTGGATCATGGGATTCCGGCTCACATGCAACTGCAGGGCCGGCTCGATGTCGACCTCGACCCTCAGGTTCTCGTCCAGTCGCGTGCCCACCAGGCGGAGGGCGTGCTCGACGATCTCCTGCGCCGTGTAGTCACGCTGGCTTTCACCGTCGGGATGGGCGAAGGAGAGCAGGGAGGTGACGATGTCGATGACACGGGTCACGCCGTCGTTGATATCCGCCAGGATGTCCTTGAAGTCCTCCTCGCAATCCTCGCCAACTTCAAGGGTCTCCAGGGCCTGGACGGCGGCCCTGACGTAGTTCATGGGGTTGTTGATCTCGTGGACGATGCCTGCGCTCATGGTGCCCAGTGAAGCCATCTTCTCGGACTGGACGAGCTGGGTCTCCGTTTCCTTCAGCCTCTCGATGGTGTCGTTCAGTTCGGAGACGGTGCTGTGCAGTCGCTTGTTCTTGCGTGCCAGTTCCTGCTCGAAGCGGGATGCCTCGACGAGGTTGCGGAGGCGGGTGTGCAGCTCGGTCAGGGAGAAGGGCTTGGAGAGAAAGTCGTTCACGCCCGCCTCCAGCGCGTTCAGCTTGGTCTGCTCGTCGGCCCTTGCCGTCAGCATGAGGATGGGGATGCCACGGAGGGTCTCATTTTTCCGGATTTCATGGCTGGCCTGCAGTCCGTCGATCTCGGGCATCATGTTGTCCATAAGGATCAGGCTGGGGCGATACTGCCGTGCCATCTCCACGGCTTCCCTTCCGTCGGAAGCCTCGAGGATCTGGTAGCTGTCCTTGAGCTGGGAACGCAGGAAGGACCGCATCTGTGGCTCGTCATCGGCGATGAGGAGCTTTGGCAGCCTGTCGGAGATGCGGTCGCGGTCATCCTCAAGGCGGACGGGCAGTCCCTTCACGGTGTTGCTGGCAGAGGCAAAGAGTTCCGCCCTCCGGAAAAGGTCCTTCATGATGTCCCGGTCCTGTTCCTTCTCCTCTTCTAGTTCCCCGGAGGGTGGCTGCATGGGCATGTCGGCCTGGTCCTCCGGAACCTCCGAAAGATCAAGGCCGGGCAGGGTGACGAGCATTGTCGTTCCCTTGCCTTCCTCACTGGTCGGGATGATCTCGCCCCCTTGTGCGGTGACGATCTCCCTTGCCAGTGCAAGCCCGATACCGCTGCCCTGGTGCTTTCGTCGTGCGCTGGGGTCCGCCTGCCAGAAGCGGTCGAAGAGACGGGGCAGGTTGTCCGCGGCGATGCCGATCCCGGTATCCTCGACCTTCACCTTCAGGAGCGCTCCCTCCCGCCTGGCGGAGAGACTGATCGTCCCCCCGGGCTGGGTGAACTTCACCGCATTGTGGATCAGGTTTCGAAAGACCTTTTCCAGCTTGTCGCGGTCGGCATCCAGCGTGCCGAGCGCGGTGGGTACGTCGAAGCGGAATTGCAACTGCTTCTCCTCCAGCAGTCCCTTGAAGGAATGACAGATGCCGTTGAGGAACCGCCCTACGTGGATGGTTGAGGTCTCAAGCCGGGCGGCATCGGCATCGAAGCGCACCAGCTCCAGCAGATCGTTGATCTGCTTTAGCAGCTTGAGGCCGTTCTGGTGCATGATTTCCATCGTCTCCTTGTGGCCGGCCAGTTCCGGTCTGCCCGCCCTTGAAAGCAGGGCCTCCAACGGGGTGAGCAGGAGGGTGAGCGGGGTCCGGAGCTCGTGGCTGATGTTTGCGAAGAAGTTGCTCTTGGCCTCGTCCAGCTCCATGAGCCTTTCATTGGCCTGCTCGGTGGCTTCCTTGGCCAGCTTCAGTTCCTCCTTCAGCCTCCATTCGCGGAACCTCAGACGGTCGTTGAAGTAGGTGCCCGTCGCGATGAAGACACCGGTCACAATGAGAAAGTAGATGTTGTTGACGAAGATGCTGGACCGGACTTCCTGAGGGTCATGGGCGTAGCAGGCGCCGAGATAGACGGTGGAGGCGATCACGATGAGCGAGATGCTCTCGCTGAGTGACCACCGGAGCACGAGGCCCGATCCCAGCAGCACGAGGTTGAGTCCGGCATAGTAGGGGGATGCCGCCCCCTCGGTCTGGTAGATCATCGAGGAGATGAAGATCAGCGGCAGAGAGACCTCGATCTGGCCCAGCACCTTGCAATGCCTCCTCCCGAGCTCGGTGTTGAAGGTCATCAGCACCGCCATCAACAGGATCGAACAGATCAGCCTCAGGGTGAAGAAGTAGCCCACCTCATCCGGGTAGACGAAGAAGTCGAGCACGGCCCCTGCCGGCATGAAGATGATTCCCAGAACGCAACCGACCTTGCAGTTGTGGATGACGATTGGATTCTCCGCCTTCCTGAAGGATTCCCATTCGCTACTCTCGTTCTGTTGGGTGGTAATCACGGCCTGCGAACCTCGAGGAAGATGTTCACCCCCAGTTCCTCGCTTGTCACCGTTGTATAATCTTCATCCGCCTTGTCCGGCTTCAGGTTGAGAAAGCCGTTCGCACTCCGATAGACGAGGTGCCAGTCCGAGACATACTCCATCCAGTTTCGGCTGGGGTTGGAGGCATCCACGTTGGTGGCGACCAGCAGACCACCAGGTGCCACCAGTTCAAAGAAGATGTCCATCAGCCGCTTGCAGATCCGGTCGGAAAGGTAGTCGAAGAGACCGGCGCAGTAGACGAACTGGAAGGTGCCCCTTGCAAAGGAGCTGTCCTCCCTGACCGCGTCCTTGAGGATCTGGTGGACGGAACGCAGGTGGAATTCCAGGCCAGTCGTGCGACCATGCGACTTCCTGAGCTGCTCAAGGGTGTCGCGCGTGTAGTTGATGGTCTCCTCGTTGAAGTCCAGCAGGGTGAAGTCGATGTGGTTGCTCAGTTCGCTTTCCCGGATGAAGCGCTGGATCTCACCGGCAGGTCCACAGCCCAGGTTGAAGACCTTGAGGCGGCGTCCTTCTGAAGCCGCCTTGGTCGCCTCCGTTTCCAGTTGGGCGATCAGGTAGTCAATGCGGTTGCGGTGGGCGACCACCGGGGCCGTATCGAGGAAGAACATGTTCAGCATCTTCGCGAAGAGCGTGGCCCCCTCGAGCGGATCCCTCAGCATCATGGAGACCATCTCGTAGTCTCCGGCGTACCCCAGGGGCTTGCGGAAGGAACGGTAGAAGAAGGGGGCGCAGGAGACGACCGGGTAGATCTGCCGCTTCACGTAGTTGCCATGGGCCGGCTTCTTTTCGGGTTCGATCTCAAGGCACACCTCCTCGAACTTGGTGAAGGCCGGGAAGACCTCGCGTGCGATGGATTCCCGAAGCTGGAAGATGACATCGCGTTCCAGCTGGTCACGGCTTCCGGCGGGTTGGGAACGGACGTTCAGTTCCACCTGTTCCAGCCAGCGACGAAGATCCAGGAGGAGCGTGGCAAGATCGGCCACCGCCACCTTGAACTCGGGGTTGACCGTGTAGATCTTCCGCCATTCCTCGATGAAGGCGCTGAACTCGGCCTTCAACCGGTTGTGGCTCGTCAGGGGGGAGAAGAGGTCGACATCCAGCCAGGCCTCATCGAGTGTGGCCTCGCAGACCAGCAGGATACCTGTGTTCACAAGGCTGCTGATCACTGCACGCCCCTTGTAGACCATGCGCTCGCCCATATAGATGCAGAACTCGGAAAGGACCTCGGACAGCTGCAGGATACTGTAGGGATTATAGACCTCGAATGAGGCCTGGTAGCGGGTCAAACGCAAAGGGGTCGCCCGGACTTCCAGTCCCTGGCTGTTCTCGAAAACGATGACGGTTTCACCACCGCTCGATGCGTTCAGAATGGAGTTGTCCATTTTCGAGTGAAGGCCGACCGCGCTTTCTGCCAGTCGGCCATGGCTCCGGAAGAATGAGGGCGGTTACCTGACTGGGCCGAGGATGGAGATTGAGTCTCGCGTAAATTTCGGTGATTCAGATTGTTAGAGAAAAAATGGTGAAGCGTCCACCCTCATTCGCGGAGAAAGTTGACAAAAGGTCATTTTTGTCGATCACTTCATCGGACCCGGCGAGAAACAGGACTGCAATGGGTATGGGTGTGCCTTTGTTCCTGCTTCATCATGCCTTTAACCTTGCCCCAGAAGTGACGTCTCTGACCAAGTCGATCCTGTGTGCCTCCCTCATGGCTGGCACGTTCCATTCATCCTACGGATTGGGATTTCGCATTCCCAACCAGGATGCCGCCGCCATTGCCCGTGCCAACGCCTTTGTGGCCACGGCCGATAATCCCAGTGCCATCTACTATAACCCGGCAGGACTGACCTACCTGGAGGGCATCCAGGCGCAGGTGGGGGCCCACGTCCTTGCGGTCAAGTCGACCTATGACGGGCCGGGTGGACAAAGGACGAAGACCCGTGCGGAGACTGCATTGGTTCCCCAGCTCTTCGCCTCCTACAGCCCGGCCGACAAGCCCTTCTCCTTCGGCCTGGGCATGTATGTCCCCTACGGCCTTGGACTGGAATGGCCGGAAGGCAGCACCTTCGACACCCTGGCGGTCGAGGGGAGGCTCAGTTACACCACGATCTCTCCACAGATGGCCTGGCAGATCAATGACCAGCTTTCGATCGGTGGCGGACTGACGCTCAACTACGCCGAGATCAAGCTTCGCCAGAACATCCCGTTCCCTGGTGGCCAGTTCAAGTTCAAGGGTATCGATGACGACATCGGTTACACACTCGGCGTGATGTGGAGGCCGACGGAGAAATGGTCCTTTGGCGCCAAGTACCGCAGTGCCACCTCGATGAACTTCACGGGCTACTCCCATGCACTTCCCTTCACAGGAAATGAAACGACCGAGGCACGCCTGCCCTTTCCGCAGTTTGCCGTGGGCGGTGTCTCCTTCCGTCCCAACGAGAAGTGGAACTTCGAGTTCAACCTCGACTGGACGGACTGGGACCGCCTTACCACGGTCACCTTTGACCGTTCCACCAATCCGGATCTTCTCTTCCCGCTCAACTGGCGCTCGAGTTTTCTCTATCACGCGGGAGCCACGCGTTATCTGGGAAAGAACTGGTGGGTGAGTGCGGGGTATTTCTTCAGTGCCAACTCCACCAAGGACGTCAGCTTCAATCCGCTGGTGCCGGACACCAACCTCCACGTGGGCGCGGCCGGATTCGGACGCAAGGGTGAGCGATGGGACTGGGCCCTTTCATCCGAGATCATTACAGGACCGGATCGCGTGGTGCAGGGCAGCACGCCCTCGGTGTTTGGCCAGAATGCCGATGGCCGCTACCACTTCCTCAACTACTCTGTGAATTTTTCCGTCACCCTGAAGTTCTAGTCATTGATGGATCCCATGGAGCATGAGGTCGAATACTCCTTTGATGATCTGCCCGGTAGGGACGAGGTCCTTGCGCTCTACGAGGCCAACCACTGGTCCTCCGCCTCCAAGCCCGACCAGCTCATGAAGGCCCTGGCGAATTCCCATTCCCTCGTGACCTCCCGGATCGATGGAAGGTTGGTGGGGCTGGGCAACGCGCTTTCAGACGGGCATCTCGTAGCCTATTACTCCCACCTCCTGGTGCATCCCGATTTTCAACGAATGGGCATCGGTCGTGGCATCGTGGAAAAGATGCAGGAGCGCTACGGCGGATTCCATCAGCAGATGGTCGTCGCCGATGGAGACGCCCTCGACTTCTACGCCAGCCTCGGATTCAGAAGGGCCGGCAGAACCGAACCCATGTGGATCTACGATGGAAACGATCATGATTAAGGGTCATGAATTTTCGACATATATAGTTTTTTTGTCCTTATATCTTGACCTTCTGGAATCCGTGTGGTCTTTATATCCCGGCTTATGAAATTCGAACTGACAGTATCCGCCAAGAAATCCCATCCGGGAGCACTCCAGTGCTCATCCTGGATTATGGATCGTGGTATCCCTGACAGTTCGGAGGTTAAGGCATAGACTAGCGCACAGCGAATTTCCCGAAAGCCCCCTGACTGCCAGATCAGTCAGGGGGCTTTTTCTTTTTCCCAACCATCGTTCGCCGGATGCGCGGGAAGTCCCAACAAAACCAAGGCGAAGAAAGATAAAACGAAATGAAACGAACATTGGAAACCCGGTTCGCTCCCCCGGAGCGGTTCAAGCCGGAGATCAGGAAGGGCGTGCTGCCCCTCGAGGAGGTGAGCGCCGCATTTGAAAGGCAGAAGAGGGCACTCGAAAGGGAACTGGTGCGTGAGACCACCGAGCCGACCGTGGCAAAGAGGATCGTGGACGCAATCCGCAGCGCTGAGGCGGAGGCATGGGCTACGCCCTATCCCACGCTCTTCATGACGGAGCTGACCCTGGAAAAGGCTCGTGAAGCCCGGGCCAAGGCCCGGATCCAGGAGCAGATCCGCATGCGCAGTGAAGCCATCATCGCCACGCTCGTATGACGATCCTGATCTCTCATGGTGGCTGTATTCGGGCAGAGCACGAGTCGTTGAGCGCGTCCCGGGAGACCTTGTCTTCCCCGGCGTTCAGGGATTCGTCCTCTGTCTGATCGGACAGTGCCAAGGAACAAGGGGAACCCACCTATCCTCCGGACCCGTGGAAACGCGGGGCCGGAGGATTCTTTTTTTTCTGTCCAATTGGAGCCGCGCGGGCCTATCACCATGTATCCATGACCATGAAGCGACTCCTGATCACCGTTCTTTCCCTCCTGTTGTTCCCCATTTCCTCCACGCTGACCGCGTCCAGCCATGATGTTGTCATCTATGGAGGCACTTCCGCCGCCGTGACTGCCGCCGTGCAGGCCAAGCGCATGGGGCTTTCCGTGGTGATCGTCAGCCCCGACAAGCACCTGGGTGGATTGTCCAGTGGAGGACTGGGTTGGACCGATACCGGAAACAAGGGCGTCATCGGTGGCCTGGCCCGCGAGTTCTACCATCGGGTCTGGAAGCACTACGACGAGGAGAAGGCATGGAAGTTCCAGAAGAAGAGTGAGTATGGAAACAAGGGGCAGGGCAATGCGGCCATCGATGGTGCCCAGAGGACCATGTGGATCTTCGAGCCCCATGTGGCGGAGAAGGTCTTTGATGATTTCGTGAAAGAGTATGACATCCCGGTGCATCGGGATGAGTGGCTGGACCGCAAGGGCGGCGTCCGGATGAAGGATGGACGGATCCGTTCCATCACCACGCTGAGTGGGAAGACCTTCGAGGGTAAGATCTTCATGGACACCACTTACGAAGGGGATCTGCTGGCCGCTGCCGGAACCTCCTTCCATGTGGGCCGGGAGGCGAATGCCACCTATGGCGAAACCTGGAACGGTGTGCAAGTGGGCGTCCTGCATCACGGTCACTGGTTCAAGGAGAAGATCAGTCCCTACAAGGTCCCGGGCGATCCCTCCAGTGGACTGCTTCCCCGGATCAGTGGTGAGCATCCGGGGATCAAGGGTGAGGCCGATCACCGTGTGCAGGCCTATTGCTTCC
>CAZKNW010000008.1:0-21726 GCA_964554035.1 uncultured Verrucomicrobiota bacterium | reverse complement strand
GGGCGAAAAGCTGGAGCGCCGCCGCATCCGGTTCCGCACGGTAGGTGACGCCACCTGTACCGGTGCCGTGGAATCCGAAGCCAACACCATTGAGGACATCATCAATGAGGTGGCCGCCGCCCGACAGACCGAGCGCGGAGGACGCGCCGATGACAAGCGCTCCGAAACCGCCATGGAAGACCGCAAGAAGGAAGGTTATTTCTAAGAAGACGCGCCTTCCCGTTCCTTCAACATTCATTCATTCGAAATACAAGTTTTCCAAATGTCCGATTCCAAAGCCTACCTTGACATGGACCTCCTCCGCTTCACCACGGCGGGGAGCGTCGACGACGGAAAGAGCACCCTGATTGGCCGTCTGCTCTATGACAGCAAAGCCATCTTCGAAGACCAGCTGGAAGCCATCGAGGAATCCAGCCGCAAGCGCGGTGATGCGATCACCAACCTGGCCCTGCTGACCGATGGCCTTCGCGCTGAACGCGAACAGGGTATCACCATCGATGTGGCCTATCGCTACTTCGCCACACCCCGTCGGAAGTTCATCATCGCCGACACACCGGGGCACATTCAGTCCACCCGCAACATGGTGACCGGCGCCTCCACGGCCAACCTCGCGATTATCCTCGTGGACGCACGCAAGGGCGTGGTCGAACAAACCTGCCGCCACTCCTTCATCGCCTCCCTGCTCCAGATCCAGCACATCGTGGTCTGCGTGAACAAGATGGACCTGGTGGAGTACAAGCAGGAGGTGTTCGACGACATCGTCAAGGACTACAAGGACTTCGCCTCCCGTTTGGACGTGCCTCACATCGAGTTCATTCCCATCAGCGCGCTCAATGGCGACAACGTCGTGGACAAGTCCGAGAACATGCCATGGTACAAGGGTTCCTCCCTGCTCTACTACCTTGAGACCGTCTACCTGGGCCACGAACACAACCACGTGGATGCCCGCTTTCCCGTGCAATGGGTGATCCGCCCCCAGTCAACGGAACATCATGATTTCAGGGGATTCGCAGGACGCATCTATGGTGGCGTCTTCAAAAAGGGAGACGATGTAGTCGTGCAGCCCTCCGGCTTCAGCACGAAGATCAAGGAGATCCATACCCCGGATGGCCCCGCGGAGGAGGCCTTCTCACCCATGTCGGTGACCATGACCCTTGAGGACGAGATCGACATCAGCCGTGGTGACATGCTGGTCAAGGCCAACAACTGCCCGACGGTAAGCCAGGATCTCGAAGCCATGATCTGCTGGTTCAGCGAGAACACCAAGCTCCAGACCGGTCGCAAATACATCCTCAGGCACACCACCCGCGAGGTGAAATGCCTGGTCAAGGAAGTGCGCTACAAAGTGGACATCAATACACTCCACAAGGTCGAGGATGACCGGGAGATCGGACTCAACGACATCGGCCGCGTCGTCATCCGCACCGCCAATACCCTGTTCTTCGACGAATACAAAAGGAACAGGCAGACCGGCAGCATCATCCTGGTCGACGAGCAGACCAACAACACGGTTGCAGCGGGAATGATCCGTTGATTCAGGAGGTTGAGGGCGATGGAACATCCACCAAGGCCTTCAACCTCAATCGCCATCCTTGCCGGTGGACGTAGTCGGCGCATGGGGAGGAACAAACTGATCCTCAAGGTCGGAGGAAGCTCCCTCCTGAGAAGGGTCTGGGATGCGGCCCGGGAAACGGGTATCCCAACCAAAATCATCCGAAAAGATCTAATTCCTCCCTGTGGGCCACTGAGCGGTATCGTCACCGCCTTCAGGAAGGTCCAGAGCGACCGCATCCTGTTCCTGGCCGGTGACATGCCGTTTGTGACACCAGAACTTCTGAATGCCCTCATCGATCTGCCTCATCCGCAAGTCCCGACCTTTTCCTTCAATGGTATGCACGTCGGTTTTCCCTTTCTGCTTCCGGGGCAAGTCCTGGCTAGGGTCGAAGAATCCATCGCCAATCAACAACGCTCCCTCCAGCGATTTGCAAGGGGGTGCCAAAGTAGGATTCTGGTTCTTCCTCACAACCACGATCAGTCATTGAAGAACATTAATACGCCGGAGGAGATTGACGCGTGGAACGATGGACCAAGCGCAGGTTTGTAGTCACACCGGCGCGGGATAAGTGAAAACCTGGGGAAGGCGCGTGCTACGCGCAGTCGTGGAGAAATCGTGTTTCAGGCAACGGCCAACGGCTCGACTCAATTCCAGCCCGGGATGAAGCCCTGGAGGTTCCCGTCCCCAAAGACTCAAGTGCTGAAGGCGCTGTCAGGAGGAGGAGCCCCAATGGATGATCCGCGCTTTCAGCCCTTGTTCGTATCCCGTTTCCATACTCCCAGGGCTTCCCCTGGGCTGGAATTGAACATCATCTCTGGTGCTTCAGATCTCGAAAGACCGAACAAGGGGGCAACGATCTAAAACCGCACCGTCACATTGACGCCAATGCCTCCATCCAGCTGCTGGTAATCACTGACCAGGGTATTGGAGGTGTCACGATGATCCCAGTTGGCAAAGGCGCGCACGCTGGCCCATTCATTGATGAAGTAGGTCAGTGAAATGCCCAGCGAGTGAAGCATGTCATTGCGCGTGTTCGAAGTCAGGTAGTGGGAAAACATGAAACGGTAGTAGGGCTGGACAATCAGGTCCGGGGTAATCCCATGCGTGTAGGCAACAAGGAGGGCCTGATCGGTGCGGTCGTTCACACCGTTTTGTGGGTTCTGAGGCGTATCCGTGATGTGGACGTTTCCCTGGTAACCCAGCGACAACATCTGTGTGGGGGAAATCGGAATTTGCTTGGTGAGCGCCACCTTGGGCATCAGGTCCCGGTAGAATTCATTGTAGCTGGTGTAGCTCGGTGTGTGGTTCAGCAACCTTTGATAGTCGATTCCCGCCTCCAGTATCCAGTCGGCCTAGCAGCGATAGCGTACGTCCATGAATAGGGTCTGTGCATCAAAATCGAAGGCCTTCCGCTTGTCCCTGAGGTCCCCGAAGCCGTAATTGAACCACTGGTGCCTGAAGCCGATTCGAGGAGAGAGCCTTCCGCCCTTCCAGTCGTAGGCAGTGGGAGCAAACGCCGCCTGGAGGGTATTCACCCACACGGTGGTCTCAGTCTTGTTGACGCCGGGGTTGTCTTCCTCAAGGAAAAGGTTGGAAGTCAGGTAGAACTGACTGTCGACCACAGCACTGAAATACTTCCTGCGAGCCTTGATCTTCAGGATCGACTGCGGGCCAATGTCCGTGAGTTCTCCCTCAAAGAGCGCGGGAGTGGAATCACCCGACTGGTAGTTCTCATCCAGAAGGTCCCGCCATTTCTCCATCTGCTGGTTGTTCTCCGTCTGGCGTATGGCTCCGGGCACCTGGTTCTGGGCGACAGCAGCGGTCACTGACATCAGGCTGATCGTCAGTCCAAGAATCGTGGTCTTCTTGATATTCATTCGGGCAGTAAAAGTCAGGTTCAAGGGGTGGAGATCTGGATGGCGTTGCCGGGACCGGAACCACCTTGGGAAATCGGCACCTCATTTTGCGCAGGGGCTCCGTTGTAGAGCACGTTCTGGATGAAGTTCACATGGCCGGCAAGGCTGGGCTGGCTCGTGTTGGGGTTAGGGGCCAGCATCCCGAACTGCGACCTTAGGTCGACGATCGAACCCGCTGGAAAATTGATATTCTGCAGGTCTACGGTCCGCGCCTGCATGTAGATGAAGTTGTCGCCTGGCATGAGGCTGCTGTTGCTGAGCGACAGGGTATCGGCGGCAAAGACATCAATGAATCCCGAAGCATCGAGAGTCACATTGTTGAGGTTAAGGTTCCCCGAAAGCGACTCCATCACTATTCCTCCACCAAAATTCTGGACGAACGTCGTGGTCGCATTGAGATCACCCGCCAGTCCGAAATACATGTTCCCTACGCCGGAACCATCGATGAAGGAATTGTTGAGAATCATCTCATCGAAGGAGATGAAATGAAGACCGAATCCCCCGGGGGGCTGCCGTTCCGGTGAAGGTGACATTGTTCGGAAAAATAAACTGTCCTTAGGAGATGAAATCAAAGAAACCGATTCCATCCGCGGTATAGGGAGAAAGATCCAGAATCATCGCCGTGATATCGATGTCGAGTCCCACGAAGCCCCTCAAGGAATCACGACCAATTGCATTCACTCCCGCACGCGAGCCATTCAGGTCCTCGGGCAGGTCGGCCGGCGTGAAAAGACTGTTGAACAGGTGCACTGGATTCTGGAGGTCCTGAGAGGAATTGAGTTGCACCGATGTCCGTGAAGCAAGACGCAGGGCCCTTCTCAGGGGCGATTCAATCAGTGCCCTTTCCAGGAAGTCGGAATCCACCACCTGCACATCATCCTCCGTGGCGTAGCTGCCCACCAGAACCCCCGTGTCCTCCGCATCACCGCGGTTGATCAGTTCCTGCTGGTCCGCGATCGCATCGTCAATCTTTTCAACGGAAGGAAGTTCCTCCTCGAATCCCTTAACCAGCCGGGAACCGTCGACCAACGTCTTCAGGTTGATGTTGAGGGTAGGTCCAAAGGCCGGTCGCCCTGGAAGGACAAATATCAATTGTCCCGCCCTGAGATTCCGAAAGGCACCATTGGGCAGGGTGACCCTTGCCCTGCCCTCCACGACGATGGTCTTGAATCCCCCGTCGGAAGTCGTGGCCACCATGATGGTGGTTCCCAGGACCGAGGCACTGGCACCTGCGGTCTTGATCGTGCCCCCTCCCCTCCTTCTGGGAGCATGAAACAGGACGCTTCCATCCTTGAGGTTGATGGTCCGCCCCTGCTGCTCGAAGGAAAACACCGTGGAGGAGCCAATCCGGGTAATGGTCTTGTCCGGAGCAATCATCTCAGCCAAGGAATCCGCGCCGGTCCTCAACATGTCCGGCGTCTTGAAAAGCGCATCCACCTTGGCGGGAATGACGCTCTGGGATTCCTGTTGAAGGACGCTCACCTCATTGATCACATGGGTGAAAGTGGACTCGGTCAGTGGCTTCCTCGCAGCGTGGACGGCGAGAGGTAGAGCCACCAAGAGGATGGACAGGTAAAGATGCCTCATGGTTGCGGATTGGTGAAAAGCCCCCGGGAACGCAAAGGACCGATCAAGGTTCATTCAATCCTCACCCCATCAACCTTTTCAGCCGCCAGTTGTCAATTGAATTCATTGTTCGCGCCTCGCATGAACCGGGGGTGAACAGACCCTCAAGACATCAACGGATGCGATGGGGGCTGTGTATTGCCTGCGCCCTGATTTTGGGCGGTCTTGACCTGCTCCGCTTCGATCCACTCCGGGACATCGAGCACTACACAATCGATCTGCGACATCAGGTCGGCAGGAAAGCTCCCATCGACGAACGGCTCGTCTTCATTGGAATCACCGGACCTGCCGAAGCCTTGGAGGGCGATTCGTGGGATCCGGCAGAAGACGCCTCAGGGGTCGGTAATGTCTACCGGCAGTTACAAGGGGAATGGCCCTTTCCGAGAAGTGTCTGGGCCGGGGTCATTGATTCATTGGCCAAGGCCGGTGCCAACGTCGTGGCACTGGATCTTCTCTTCGTCAACGAGGGTGAAGGAGACCTGTCCCTGGCTGCATCCTTGAAGGAAAACGAGGGCAAGGTCGTCCTCGGAAGCAACTTCATCGACATCGAGAACGCCACCGGAGAAACCCAGGTTGCCCAGCAACTGCCCAATCCATGGATCCTGCAGTCCGCATCCGGAACGGCCGCCGGGCAGGATCCAAGGGTGGGGTTCGTCAACATCTGGACCGACCGCGACGGCGTGCTAAGGAGTGCCACCTATCGGCTGCGTGAGGGCGAGATCTTTCGCCAGGAAGGCTGGACGCTCGATACGGAACTGGGCGCCCGCGTCCAGGAGTCCTTTGCTGCAAGGGTGCTTCGTCAGGCGGGACTTACGGACACGATTCCCGATGGTACCGGAGAGGTGCTCTTTCGATATGCGGCCCCTCCAGGTTCCGGCTTTCGCCCCCATCTCCTGAAGGATGTCTTTCATCCGAGGGTCTGGAAGAACACCTATCAGGACGGGGAGTTCTTCAAGGACAAGATCGTGGTCGTCGGACCCTATGGCAACTTCTTCCAGGATCTGCATACAACTCCCTTTGAGTTCCCTTCCAAGGACATGCCCGGACCCGAGGTCCATCTGAACATGATCAATGCGGCGATCCACGGCGAGTTTCTCAAGGAGATTTCAGGGGCCGGTGCCCTGCCTTTTGTTGCGGCCTCTGCATTCCTTGCGGGCTGGATCTCGCTCCGGGTGCAGCGCATGGGCAGGCGGTTCCTCCTCTTCGCGGCCGTCACCCTCGGTTTTCTCATCCTTTGCCAGATCAGTTTCAATCACCTTGGCCTGATCCTTCCCGTGGCCGTTCCCCTGCTGGTCCTCAACCTGAGCGGCATCCTGATCCTTGGCAGCGACTTCGTGACCGAGCGGATCAACCGGCTGAAGATCCGGACAAAGATGGGGTTCTATTTTTCTCCGGATGTCCTTGAGGAGGTGCTGAACAATCCAAGCGCACTGACCGCCAAGAAGGCGGAGGTCACCCTTCTCCTGACGGACCTGCGCAACTCAACCGATCTCTCTGAGCAACTGGGGCTGGACGGCATGTTCAATCTCCTCAATTCCATCTTCGAGATCCAGACCCGCGCCGTTCTTGAGCAGCATGGAAGTCTTGAACATTTTCTCGGAGACCAGTTCCTCAGCTACTGGGGCGCGCCCAAGGCTGCCGACGACGGAGCCGACCGGGCCCTTGCTGCAGCAAGGAAATTGATCGAGGGACTGGAAGCCTTCCGCAAAACACTGTCTCCGCAAACCGCCCGACTCTTTGGCTACGGTGTCGGACTCCATTTCGGGGAGGCACTCGTGGGCAACAAGGGATCCGAACAGCGGCTCGATTACGGACTGGTGGGCAGAACCATCAACGTGGCGGCGCGAATCGAGGCCTTGACCAAGTATTACGGCGTGCCACTGATCGCCTCTGACGACTTCATCGAGCGCCTCACGAACAAGCCAGGCCACCGGCTCCTGGACCGCGTGATCGTGAAGGGTGCCAGCCATCCGGTGGACCTCTATGAGCTGGAGTCGGCGCCTTCAACGAAACTGGATGCGGAAAGCCTGGCCACCTACGAAAAGGCATGGAGCCACTATCAAAAGGGTGAGTTCAAGGAGGCGGAACTGCTCTTCATGAAGGTATTGAAGGAGAAGGGCGACAGCGTCTCGGGAATCCTTGCCTCCCGCTGCGACTGGCTGGTCCACAACCCACCCGGAAATTGGGATGGCATCTGGCGCATGGAGGGCAAGGAAGGTTGAGTTTTCGGCATTTTTCCTCTTTGAGATCCCAAAACGACACTCCAGACTTTCCGCATGAGCAACCCATACCAGATTTCCCTCGATCGACGGATGCGTCGGCTCCGGGTCAATGCCGGAGTCAGGGCCCTCGTCAGGGAAAACCAGGTCACCGCCGATGACCTGATCGCACCGTTGTTCGTGAAGGCCGATGACGGAGAACCCGAACCGGTCGGGAGCATGCCCAATGTCTTCCGTCTCTCAATTCCGGACCTGATCAAGGAATGTGGACAACTGGCCGAACTGGGTATCAGGGCGGTCGCGCTCTTCCCCTGCACGCCTCCCGAGCTCAAGAACGAGCAAGCCACGGAGGCTCTGAACCGCGAGGCACTCATCCTGAAGGCAGTCCGTGCACTCAAGAAGGTACTTCCCGAACTGGTCCTCATCACTGACGTCGCCCTGGATCCCTACACCAGCCATGGCCACGACGGCCTACTCAGCGACGATGGATCCCGTGTGGAGAATGACACCACGGTGGAGATCCTCGCAAAGATGGCGGTTCTCCAGGCGGAAGCCGGTGTCGACTGGGTCGCCCCCTCGGACATGATGGACGGACGCGTGGGCGTGATACGCCACAGCCTGGATGCCGCTGGCTTCACGGACACGGCCATCCTTGCCTATTCGGCCAAGTTCAATTCCGGTTACTACGGTCCCTTCCGTGATGCGATTGGAAGCAAGGCAGCTGCAGGCAACACCTACCTCGACAAGTCCACCTACCAGCTCAGTCCTGCCAATCCAAGACAGGCCTTGCTCGACGCGCTTTTGGATGAAGAGGAAGGAGCCGACATCCTGATGGTCAAGCCTGCGGGCCCCTACCTGGATATCCTTGCCCAACTCAAACAGGAAACGATGCTGCCCATCGCCGCCTATCAGGTTTCCGGTGAGTATGCCCAGATCCATGCCGCCGCGAAGATGGGGTGGCTGGATTACGAGAGGGTGAGGGATGAGTCGCTTCTCGCGATCAAGCGTGCCGGTGCGGACATGATCCTGACCTATTTTGCGAAGGAGATCGCAACGGCCTGATCAATCTCCCTGCGATTTCCTCAGACGTCCGGCAAGGCTCTCAACCTCTTTGCGCCAATTCAGGTAGTCCTCTTCGCTCTCCTCCCACAACTCGCAGAGCTCCGACTCAGGAGCAAGAACCCTCCGACACAACTCGATGGCCTTGGGAACAAGCGGGCGCGGATCCAGGTCCTTATGGGATCCAATCCAGTCCTTCACCTCATCCGGAAGACAGTCCCGTCCCTTGCCCATCAGTCCCAGAATGACCTCCCCGGCCGCAAGGATCGTTTCCCCTTCATCTGCTTCCAGATAGTCCAGGTCTTCAGGTTCCAATGCTGACTCGACGACGGACAGATCGTCCGCCTCCTCCAGTTTGAAGGTCCAATCGAGAGCCCCGTCGTTGTCGAAGGTCTTGATGCCCCAGGTTCCCATCGTTCAGTTCCTCATTTGGTTGTGGGTTGAACAGTGAGTGGATTCTTTTTCCAACTGGAATCATGCTCAATCGCCTTCCCGGAAACGTCAACCGCAAAGACGCCTTTCCCGGGGCGTCCAGACCCACTTCGGCTATCGCTGGTAAAGCGCGTCAACAACAGGCTCCATCATGGTCTCAAAAACCTCGAAGGTTCCCGGCACCGGCATCTTGACAGGCTTGGGATGGCGAAGGTAGCTGTTGGAAGATTGGCTGTTGGAAAGGCAGTCCGAAGCATCGGCGGACCAGACGGTCCGGTGATTGCTCAGGTCAACGATCCGGAAGACGGCCCTGACACAGCGGGATGAGCTCGAGGTGGTGATGTAGCGGGTCGCCTCCAGCACTCTTCTCTCCTCACCAGTCTTACGATCCCTCTCAACACGATACTCGTTCTCCTGGCTGTAGCGGACATCCGATGATGCCTGGTCGC
Organism: uncultured Verrucomicrobiota bacterium; assembly: GCA_964554035.1. Classification (GTDB taxonomy): domain Bacteria; phylum Verrucomicrobiota; class Verrucomicrobiia; order Limisphaerales; family CAZKNW01; genus CAZKNW01. The sequence continues at coordinate 12,470 of CAZKNW010000008.1, read as the reverse complement.
CATTGAGATCGACCCACATCAGGTAACGCACGTCCGGCACAGCAACCTTGACGGCATCAACAAACGACAGGGGGATTTCCCCATCCTCGCTGATCTTTTTCAAAAAAGCCTCATGCTCCGATTCGCCCACCGCCTTGCGAACCGCGCTGTGCGAAACAAAGGGAATCCCATCCGCCTTCGTGCTCAGCATCGTTTCAAACCGCTCATTGGTTGTATCCGACACCAGATACTCACCTCCCCCAAGGGCCGTGACGGCCGCCAGCATCAGGCCATCTCTCTGAAGCTGCTGAACCCCGAAATCCTTGACCTTGGCCACCCGCACGGAAGGACCGGCGCATCCCGAGGCAAACAGAAGCATCAACATCAGGGACAACAGCAATGGCTTTGGGAATGACAACCTCGGGGAGTTCACGGATCTTAAGACTCATGCCAGCCCGCATCCATTCAAGCAGGGATGATCTTCGTTGCCGCTTTCTTTCGGCCTTGCTGATTGCACCCCTGCTGTCCTGCCTTGCCCTACAGCCATGCCGGATCCAGGTCGTGGAGGAGACCTCGGGATGGCCGGTGCCGCTGGTTCAGCTCTCGACCACCCACCACCAGAAATTCGTCACCGACAATGCAGGCAACATTGCCTTCGGTCTCCCTGAGCTCATGGGCGAGCCCACCTGGTTCGACATCGAAGGGCATGGCTACGTGGTGAAGAAGGATGGCTTTGGCATGCACGGAGTGCGTCTCACTCCCACACCCGGTGGACATTTGACGGTCAAGGTGAAGCGACAACTTCCGGGCCGTCGCTTGGGAAGACTGACTGGCGCTGGACTCTTTGCCGAGAGCCAAAAACTAGGTCTTCATCAGGACTGGAAGGAACAACACATCCTTGGCTGCGACAGCGTCCAGATCGCTGTTCACAACAAACGCATCTTCTGGGCATGGGGTGATACGACCCTGGCAAGATATCCACTCGGCATGTTCCACATGAGCAGCGCAACCACGTCGCTTCGACCGATCAAACGTTTCGAGCCTCCCATCCAGCTTCCATTCGATTACTTCCAGAATGAAAAGGGAAGACCCCGGGTCGTCGCCGAAATGCCGGGCTCGGGTCCCACCTGGGTCAGCGGCTACACCAGTCTCCCCGATCAGGAGGGCAATCACCATCTCGTGGGCACCTACATCAAGGTCAGGCCGCCGCTCACCGCCTATGAAGCCGGACTGTGCGTCTGGAATGAGGATACGGAGAATTTCGAACGACTGAAGGTGATCTGGGAAAAGTCAGACAACACACCCGAACCTCCTCTCCTTCCCGATGGGCATCCTGCGCTTTGGACGAACAACGAAGGAAAAAAATGGCTGCTGTTCGGGGATCCGTTTCCGCGCTTCAAGTGTCCACCCACCTTCGAGGCGTGGAAGGATCCCAACCGGTGGATTCCCCTGGAGCCACAGGAAAAGGTGCCGACCAAGGACGGAAAGAGCATCACGCCTCATCGGGGTTCGATCGCATGGAGCGCCTTCCGCGGCAAATGGGTCAGTGTCTTTACCCAACTCTACGGCGACTCATCACACTTGGGAGAGATCTGGTATGTCGAGGCGGACCAGCCCACGGGCCCATGGGGTCCCGCCATCAAGGTGGTGACCCACAACGACTACACCTTCTACAACCCACGCATCCATCCGGAGCTAACCGATCCCGAGTCTCCAATCCTTCTCTTCGAAGGAACCTACACACAACAGTTCGCCAAAGATCCGGACGTCACACCACGCTACGACTACAACCAGATCCTTTACCGGATCGATCTGGATACGCTTTCTGAATGAGGAAGGAAGGAAATCAGGAAGAGACAGATGCAGGTTTCCTAAGGCACACCACCATCGCTCCCAGGGTCGCCACTCCGGCGAAGACCACATTTCCAAAGAGGATCACCTCGAAGGAGACATCCCTGTCGAGCAACCAGCCGAACAGGGCCGGGCTGAGTGAGGTGCCAAAGATGGCGATGCTGGTGCCCAGACTCTTGATGGCACCGAGGTGTCGCACGCCATACATCTCCGCCCACAGCGATGCCGTCAGCGCACTGGCCATGCCGAGACTGGCGCCCGACGTGGACAGGAAGACATGGGCCGAGAGTTCATCCCGGACCATCATCAGGACCACCAGTCCGGCGATCATCGGCCAGACGAAGAAGGGATAGAATCGCATGGCACCAAAGCGATCGATGATGGGTCCCACCAGCAGCGAGAAGACCACGCGGAAAACGGCAAAGCCGATGAACGCCTGCGCCATCACCTCCATGGTCCAATCCCTTGCCTCGACCAGGCTGGCCTGATGCAGCACCACCCCGGTGATGGTAAAGGGCAGGATCAGAAGTGAGGGAAGCAGAAGATAAAAGCGGGGATCCTTCAGCACATGGCCACGGGTCCATTCCTTCTCACCGGGCGCCAATCCATGCTTCGCGGCCGAGGGAGGATTCAGCACCTCAGCCGGCAAGCCGGAAAAAAGCCAGAGCAGTGCTGGAACGAAAAGGAAAAGGACCGTTCCCGCCTCGAACATCCAGACGCCGCGCCAGTTCATGACCCCCAACATCGCCACAGTGACAATCGGCAGGATTCCCTCCCCGATCGGGAATCCAAGCCCGGACACGCTCAAGGCCTTGCCACGCATCTTGTCGAAGCTACGGGCCATGGTGGTGGCCGCCGTGTGCCCGCAGAGTCCCTGTCCGGAAAGGCGCAGCAACACGAAACAGAGGAACACCTGCCAGGTATTCTGGACCATGGACATCCCGAGGCAGCCCGCCACCAAGCCTACGGCAATTCCCATCGTGTAACGCTTCAGGGACACCTCATCCAACAGCTTCCCGACCCATGGCAACAGCGAGGCACTCGCCAGGGTGGCCAGCGAATAGAGCGATCCAAAGGCGGTCTTCCCCATGCCCAGATCCGACTCGAAGTTGGCTCCAAACAGGGAAATGAAGAAGGTCTGCCCATAGCTTGAGAAGAATGTCAGAAGCACTCCAAAGCCGAGCAGACGCTTGTTGGCGAGAATGAATGGAAGATACGAATTCAAACGACAATCCGTGGATGAACTCCGGTTCCGGGAGGTGGAACCGACCGCCGGGAAACTGACAGGCCGCCCTGCCAGAGGCAATGCAGAACCGGAAATCGGGGCCTGAATGCCCGTTTAGGCCCCTTTCACTATAGGATTGTGCCCCGCCCTGTTCTTCCAGACACTCGCGACTTTCGTTTCGGGAGGAAACCAGAGCCCTCCGGCGAATTACATTACGCATGAAATTTACGGAACTCGATCTGCGCCCCGACCTGTTGAAGGCGCTCAAGGGGATGGGCTATGAAGACCTCACCCCCATCCAGGAAGCGGCTTTCCAACCGGTGATGGAGGGCAAGGACCTTGTCGGCCTGGCTGAAACCGGCAGTGGCAAAACCAGCGCTTGTGGCGTCCCCCTCGCCCAGTTGACCGATCCCGAGCACCGGGTGATCCAGGGCCTCGTCCTTGTGCCCACCCGCGAACTTGCCCTTCAGTATGTGGATGAGATCAACCGGCTGACGACCCATTCCGACATCGAATGCTTTGCCGTCTTCGGCGGATTTCCCATGGATGTCCAGGAAGCCAAGCTTCGCCACGGAGTGCACATCCTGGTGGCCACCCCCGGCCGCCTGATCGACTTCATCTACAATTCCGATTCCATCTCCCTCAAGAACATCAAGACCTTGGTGCTGGACGAGGCGGACGAGATGCTGAACATGGGTTTCTGGGATGACGTGAAATTCATTCTGGACTGCATCACTTCCGAGCATCAGAGCCTCTTGTTCTCCGCCACCATGCCCAAGGAAATCGAGGGTTTGATTGCAACCTTTCTCAAGGACCCGGTGAAGATCCAGCTGATCTCCGAGCGCAAGGCCCCGCAAAGCTTGGAACACTATTTCATGTCCGTCCATCCCCGCGACCGGATAAAGGAGTTGACCCAGTATCTGAAGGAACAGGAGACCGGACAGGTGATCCTCTTCTGCAACAGTCGACATGGCACTTCGGACCTGCACTCAGCCCTCAGGGGCAAGCTGAGTTCAATCGAGCTGATCCACGGGGGACTGAACCAGAACGTTCGCACCTCCATCTTCTCCAGGTTCAAGGCGGGTAAGATCAAATACATGATCGCCACGGACGTGGCAGGACGTGGATTGGACTTCTCCAAGGTGACCCACGTCATCAACTTCGACATGCCACGGGAACTTGAGAATTACACCCATCGCACAGGACGTGCCGGCCGCATGGGCCGCAAGGGAACCGCATTGACCCTGGTAACCCGACGCGACCTTCCCCTGATTGCGCGGCTCGAGAAGAAGGGCATCGCCAAGATGAACTGGATCGGTGAAAAGCCGGAAGAAGGCGACGCCCATTCCAAGCCAAGGCCTTCAGGATCCCACCGCCCCATGGGTAAAGGTGGCGGAGGCGGCAACCGGAGAAGGCGCCCCCGCCGTCGCAGCGATGGAGGCGAAGGAGGTAGTGGCGGCGGTGGCAGGCAACCCAAGGCGGAATAAGTTCGCCCGTGGGGCGTCCAGCAGGAAAACCAAGCCCGATTTGAATCATGAACGCCCCTGACCTCAACAAGGAATTCCCAAGAAGCCCACGAGAAACCCTCGGCGGCTATGTCATTGCAGCAAGGACCCTCGACAAGTGTCGTGCGGCCATCGAAGGGACGCTCGGCGACTATCATTTCGACTGCCCATTGGACAACCAGTTCCTCGAATTCACTGGAATCAGCGCCGAGGACTTCAAGTCCTTTGTGGCAACAGGAGCCACGGACGATGAGGTAGCCGGCTGGATCCGGGAAAAAGCCGTCCAGACGGACAAACGGGAAGTCATCGCCTGGAACAACCAGCTCCGCTACACACGCCCGGTCGACATGCCGATCGAGCTTCAGGAGTTTCTTGAAGGCTACATTCCGAAGTTCATCCCCAAAAACCGGGTGGTGAACTACTGGTTTGACGTCTACGACATCGAGGAAGGGCGGATCTGACGGAGCCGCCCGAGATCACCTAAAATCGCCCGAAACCACAAAATCCGTTGTCATTGGGACAACATTTGACATATTGAACCCATGTTAGGTCGTTGCGGAAAATGTAGTCACGTCGTCGAGTTTGATACCCACATGGAGGGTGGTCAGGCCGAATGTCCCTATTGCAGTGAGGCATTCCTCTGCGTCAATGATGTCACCGAGGATGAATTCTACGGCTCCTCCGGCACCAAGAAGATGATCCTCATTTCCTCCATCTGCTGCCTCGTAGCGGCAGGTGCAATCGGTGGTGGCATCATGGTGATGAAGAACAAGGGCGGTGATGAGACGGCCAGCAACGACGCTCCGGCCGAACAGCAGCAGACCAGCAGCACTGACGAGCTGGCTTCCCTTTTCAACAACGATCCGACACCGGCTCCTTCCGGTTCCTCCCGCGGTGGGATGGACAACGGCATGAGCATGGGAATGGACAACGGCATGAGCATGGACGGCGGCATGATGTCGATGGACAACGGCATGATGAGCATGGATGGCGGCATGGCCGGAGGGGCGGGTACTTTTACCGCTTCCGTGCTTCCCATCATGCAACGCAACTGCACCAAGTGCCATGGAGCGGACAAGTCCCGAGGTGGACTCCGCCTCCACACTCGTAATGATGCCATGGATGCCGTGGTCGCAGGCAACCCCAACGGTTCGGAACTCTACAAGAGGATCATCCTCTCCCCCGATCACGACGACGTGATGCCACCGAACGGCAATGTCCTGTCGGCCCAGGAGCAAAACGTGATCAAGACCTGGATCGCCTCTGGTGCCAAGTAGGCTCAGCCGGAATTGAATTGCATTGGAAAAGGGCTCCGGAAATTCCGGGCCCTTTTTTTGTGTTTGGTGATTGAGGCCAGCTCATGCCAAAACCCGCGCGGCATGTTCTCCGACAAACCAGGTCCACCTTCCCAATGAGAGCCCTCGTAACAGGAGGGGGAGGCTTTCTCGGCAGTGCCATCGCGAGGCAACTCAAGGCACAGGGATTCGAAGTCATCAGCTTCTCGAGGCATCCGCATCCTCACCTGAAGGCGTCGGGCATTCCCCAATTTCAAGGCTCGCTTGAAGATAGGGAACCCATCATTGAAGCCACCCGGGGATGCGACATCATCTTTAACGTGGCAGCCAAGGCGGGCATCTGGGGAAGCTACGAGTCGTACCATGCCGCCAATGTGACCGGCACCCGGAATGTCCTGGATGCCTGCCGGGTCCACGGGATCACACGTCTCGTCCACACCAGCTCCCCCAGCGTGGTCTTTGATGGAACGGACATGGAAGGAGTGGATGAATCCGTTCCGATCGCCAGTCACTTTGTCTCCCACTATCCCAAGACCAAGGCCATGGCCGAGCAACTCGTCCTGGATGCCAACAGTCCAACCCTTGCCACCACCGCCCTACGCCCTCATCTCATCTGGGGGCCCGGTGACAACCATCTCGTTCCACGCATTCTGGAGAAGGGCAGGAAAGGACAGTTGAAACGGATCGGCTCTCGCCCTTGCAAGGTGGATTCCGTCTACATCGACAACGCTGCGGAGGCCCACGTGCTGGCAGCGAATCGGCTTCAGCCCGGATCGCCCAATGCAGGGAAGGCCTACTTCATTTCCAACGGTGAACCTCTTCCAGTCTGGGATCTCGTGAACGCCATCCTTGCCTGCGACAGCCAACCTCCGGTGAAAGGCTCCGTGCCCACCTGGCTCGCCTACGGTGCCGGGGCCTTTCTCGAATTCGTCCACGGAGCGTTTGGCATCACCAGGGAACCAAGGATGACACGTTTCGTGGCCAAGGAGCTTTCATCGGCTCATTGGTTTGATATCAGCGCTTCGGAAAAGGACTTCGGCTACCGTCCAAGGATTTCGATCGAGGAAGGCCTTGCGCGACTCAAGGCCTCGCTTCAGTCTCAGGGTTGAATTCCGTCCAACCACCAACCCAGCCAACTGCCATGTTTGACGTCCCCTTCAAACCCAAAGCCTATCACTCCCTGACCCCTTACCTGATCATCAAGGGTGCCGCCGAGGCCATCGATTACTACACCAAGGCATTCGATGGAAAAGAGGTCATGCGGCTGGACATGCCCGGTGGCATCATCGGTCATGCCGAGGTCAGGATCGGCGACTCCATCGTGATGATGGCGGACGAGTTTCCCGAGCTGGATTACCTGGGTCCCAAATCGATTGGGGGATCGGGGAGCAGCCTCATGATCTACACGAAGGACGCCGACGCCATGTTCAACAAGGCCGTCGAACTTGGAGCCAAGGTCCTCAAGCCGCTGGCGGACCAGTTTTACGGGGACAGGATGGGCATGCTGGAGGATCCCTTCGGCCACAAGTGGTCGATTGCCACCCACATCGAGGACGTCACGCCCGAACAGGTCAAGGAGCGGATGGCAAAGATGTGTCCGCCGGCAGTAGAATAAACCCTGTCTCGAGATCTCCAATCACCTCGCTCCGGGTTCCGGAGTGCTTCCAGTGATGGTACCCGATCAGGGCACAGACCAGCGCATCTGTCTGGTCTTCGATCGCCTTGCTCCAAGGTTCCCGAAGCAACCCGCTCATCCAGCCGGACAGTGGAATCTCAGGGCACGAGGCCTTGACCCATTTCCGGATATGCCTCTGTAGAATCCGGAACCAGGCTCGCTTGTCCTCCACTCGTCCCTTCTTGTAGGGGATACGTTCCTCCAATTGGAACATGCGGACCATGGCCGGATGCGGATAGACCTCACTGAGCAGCTGGCTCCCTCCACGCACATTCCATCCGATTTCAAAACCCGCGGCTGACAACTTTTCAGCCACCCTCACCGGTCTCGGGCACTTTCCCAGATTGGCCGGGTAGCAACCGGCCTTGTATCTGCCAAAGAGAACATGGGTAAGCCGGTCAACCGGGCGGGATCCGGTTCGGTTGGGAATCACGATCGGAGCATCAAGGGTGACCAACACCGTCTTGCTTCCTGAGGATCGGAGGCACCAATCCACGAGCGCGTCATCGCCATGAGTCAGACCGGGCTCCATCGATGCCACCCTGCCCGAGCGGACCTGAATCGCACAGAGCCCGTCGGGATTGCGGTCACCCCAAGCGAGGTCCACACCCAGGAGACTGATATTCTGAACACGACGAGGCATCTTTCCTAGCGCCCCTTCTTCCGGTTCTTTTTCACCACGACATGGGTGTCGGCCGGCTTGTCCTTGATCCAGTCCACGAACCTCGCAATCTCACGATGGACCTTCAGCTCCTCGAGAGTGTTGTAGCTCCTCTCCAGCTCTTTCTCGGTCAGGCAGGCATGCACCTGCTTGTGACAGGGTCGACAGAGGAGGGCCAGGCGCGTCTTAACCTCCTCCCGATCAAAGTCCCTCTTGTTCTTCTTATTGGAATGGCGGGTCTGGGGAATGAGATGATGCCGGGTCACCTCGTTTACGAGGCGGCCGCAAAGCTCGCATTCATATTCACCCACCATTTTCTCAATTTCGCTTCTGGCTCAGCATGAATTCGTTTCCCTCGGGGTCCATGCACATCGCTAGGTGGGGTGGTTCTCCATCCTCGGGTTCGGGCTCTTTCGTGAGACTTCCCCCGGCTTTCCTGACCTCCTCCGCCCCCTGAACCACGTCCGGAACCTGAAAGCTTAACCCTGTCCAGGTGCGCTTTCCTTCCCCTCCTCCATGAATGCCAATAATGGCGCCACAGATCTCGACTTCGCTTATGATCTCGTTCTGCTTCAGCACCTTACCGCCGAAGGTATCCCGATAAAATCCCACGGCCCGATCCATGTCCGCAGCCCAGATGATGTATTTGGCACGTTCAACAATCATTTCGCCCTTGGGATAACACTTAAATTTCGGAAAGCACGCAACTTATGAATCAAATCCTTCCATTCACTCAAGTGATGCGGGGAAATTCGGGACCCAGCCGAGCCGAGCCGAGCCAAGCCAAGCCGAGTAAATGTTTTTCCCGAAAATCGAGATTTCAAACTGCGATCTGGCCTCTGAGCTGCTTATGTCAAATCAAGCTAGATTGGTGGCCGAGTAAATGATTGCAAAAACACCCCATTTCCATCAGCTTTTCAATGATTTTTGCACAAGTCTCTAAGGCACAAAAATGATTGTCACCACCAACAAGACCAAAAGCAGGGGAAGACCCAAAGGGTTGGCGTCCAACGCCTTCACACTTCCTGAAGTGCTGGTTTCCATCCTGATCACCACCATCATGGTCACTTCCCTCTATGCGGGGATCACCCAGGTCTACAAGATGGCACACCAGACCCGGGATGTTGCCCGGGCAACCCAGGTCATGGTCGATACCATGGAGATTCTCAGACTCTACACCTGGGAGGAACTCAATACGCCAGGGTTCGTTCCCACTAGCTACACCGTTCAATTGGACGCCGACTACAAGGGAAAGGGCACCAACAACACTCGCATGGCCGTCGCCACCATTCAAATTACAAACGTCACCTTCAGCACGGGCTACAATACGAACATGAAGGAAGTTACGATCACCGTAGACTGGACCAACTCCACCCTACATCAAAGCCGCAGCATGAAATCCTACGTCGCAAGAAACGGAATTCAATCCTACATCTATGAAGACTAAGATCCAAAAACGCAGACGGGGTTTTACTCTTGTTGAATTGATGGTGGCTGCCGGAGTTTCGGGGATCGTCCTTGCAGCCCTTGCAGCAGCTTCTCTCTACACGGCCAGGAGTTTTGCCTCCATTTCCAACCACCATGAGCTGGACCAGAATAGCCGGCTGGCACTGGACCAGATGACCAAGCTGATCCGTCAATCGGAGTATCTTTCGGACTACACGGCAGATTCCTTGACCTTCAATTGCGGTGCCAATGGCGTTCTTGAGTTCTATCACAATCCTCAAACAAAGGAGCTGGTCCAGACCTATACGAACAAGGTCAAGACGCTCCTGACGGAGTGCGATGATGTTCAGTTCCAGGTATTCCAGAGGAACACCATCAGCAACACCTTCAGTCAGTTTCCGAACATCACGGGAACCAATGAAGCCAAGCTGGTTCAGGTCAATTGGACGTGTTCTAGAGAGATTTTGGGGAAGAAGTGGAACGTGGAGTATGTGCAGTCCGCCAAAATCGTAATCAGAAAATAGCCATGAAGATCCAAGCCACAAGAAGTAAAGAACGAGGAGGGGTCCTTGTCGCCACCATCATCATCTCGATGGTCATCGGCATCACTCTGATCGCCTTTTTGACCCTCTCGCAGTTTCACTACAAGATGGTTCATCGCTCGCTGGCTTGGAATTCAGCTCTTCCTGTTGCGGAGGCTGGCCTTGAAGAGGCCTTGGCACACCTCAACAGCGTCGGACAGGATGGCGACCGGGAGGTCAATGGCTGGAGCAAGATCACCGTGAACGGGGTCACCAAATACCGGATGGAGAGATCGCTAGCAGGTAACCGATACGTGGTGGATATCGCCGACGGAACGGCCCCGAACATTGTCGCCACGGGCTACTACAAGACGCCGGGCAACCATGTCGAGGTATCAAGATCGATCGAAGCTGGAAGCGTCTACATGGGTGGGCTGTTCAAGGGGCTGATCGCCAAAGAAGGCATTGAACTGGTAGGCAATATCTTTATGGATTCCTTCGACTCGGGAGATCCCGCCTACAATACCAATGGCAGATATGATCCTTCCAAAAGGAAGGACAATGGATTCGTTGGAGCCGTCAATGGCAGCATTCTGGGTGGTGGTGGCCTCATTCATGGCAGCGCGGGAACGGGCCCCAACGGTACTGTGACTGGAACCGTGGGAGACGACGCTTGGTTCGCTGGAGGCAATTCCGGCATTCAGCCAGGCCACTATCAAAACGACCTCAACCTTTCATTTCCGGACGTCACCCTTCCTTTCACAACCGGCATGACCCCTAGCGGAGGCACACTAACGACAGAAACCTACACCTACTCAACAAATTCGGTCACGACATCCTTCTACCCCCCTATCGTGTTCGGCGGTGTCACTACCAACCTCTCCATCATCAACACGGCAACCTTCCCTAATCCAAATCCCGGGAACGTCACGACGAATACGGGAACCCAAACAACGGTAAGCTGGCCAGGAACAGGAGTCGGCACGATTGTCACGAACACCACGTCCTTCAGCAAAGTTCGTCCACAACCCGCAGCAGGCACTTATCTGGGACCACTCACAACACATCCTCCCGGCAACAATCCAAAATATTCCTACAACAGGATCGACAGCTACACCTTTAATTCTGAGACCTATTCCTACGAGAAGGAGACCTACACCTACGCACTCCGAACCGTTGCCACCAACACCGTTACCCAGACCTATGCGGTGATCCTTGGAGACGGCGACTATGTGACGTCGTCGTTGAACCTTTCAGGGCAACAAAAGATGATCGTAAATGGCAACGCTCGCCTCGTGATCACCGACGACTTCAAGATGTCTGGCCAATCGCAGATCACCATTCTCCCCGGTGCCAGCCTTGAGGTTTATCTGGATGGCGATGCCCAGCTTTCAGGGAACGGCGTACAGAACCAGAACAACAACGCGCTCTACTACAAGATTTTTGGAACACCCAACGTCAAGAACGTGGCCATCTCAGGAAATGCCGAGTTCACCGGTATTCTCTATGCACCACAGGCTTTCTTCAAGCTAGGGGGCGGAGGCAACAACGCCTATGACTTCGTCGGAGCTGCCATCACGGCTTCGGCCAAACTCAATGGCCACTTCAATTTCCACTACGACGAGCTTCTGGGAAGACAGGGAGGAAAGGGTCTCTACAAGCTGACGAGCTGGAACGAACTTTGATCGTCTATTTCTGGTCAATAGCGGCCAGCTATGAGACAAACAGCCTACGAACGGAGTTATTTCTCCCGTCAATTTCACTCGATCATTTTTTCAGAATGAAAATCCATGTCGATAAGAAGAATGAGGAAGGCGGTATCTTGGTTGCTACCATCGCCTTATCAATGGTCATTGGAATCACTCTTGTTGCCTTCCTTGAACTATCCCAATTCCACTACAGGATGGTCCATCGATCACTTGCATGGAATTCAGCGCTGCCCGTAGCTGAAGCAGGCTTGGAGGAGGCACTCGCCCACCTGAATTCCGTAGGACAGTCGGGAGACCGCGAGGTGAATGGCTGGACCAAGGCCACTTCCAACGGGGTCACCGTTTACAAGATGACACGGACGCTCAATAACAATACCTACGAGGTTGAGATCACCGATGGTGCTTCTCCAACGATCACCTCGACAGGATATTACTATGTGGGCGGCTCATCTTCGGACAAGGTCACTCGAACAGTAGTTGCCGGTTCCACCTACATGGGAGGACTCTTCAAGGGACTGATCGCCAAGGACGGCATTGAACTGGTGGGCAACATCCTGATGGACTCCTTTGATTCCGGCGATCCGGCCTACAACACCAATGGTC
>CAZKNW010000007.1:0-22063 GCA_964554035.1 uncultured Verrucomicrobiota bacterium | reverse complement strand
TGATGCCGGTCGGCGAGTGGAACAAGAGCCGCGTTTTGGCCCAGGGCACCAAGGTGGAGCACTGGCTCAATGGAACGATGGTCGCGAGCTACGACACCAGCAGCGAGGAATGGAAGGAAGCGGTCGCCGGAAGCAAGTTCGCCAAGCACCCGACCTTCGCCCAGAACCCCTGGGGCCCCATCATGTTCCAGGACCACAACGACCCTGTCTGGTATCGCAACGTCACCATCCTCCCCCTCCCTCCCAAAGACTGAGCTGCTTCCTCCTCTCACGGAGACACGGAGCATCACGGAGGAAGGATTCTTTCAGGGCCGGAGGCCCGGCAGAAGGTAGCCGGTCGGCGTAAGCCACCGGGTAGGAACGCCCCAAATCGATAAAGCCCCGGAGGGGCGAAATTCCACTCGCCTGATAACGGAAGAAGTTCCTCTCACGGAGACACGGAGCATCACTGAGAAAAGGCGTTTGTTGAAATGCATGCATTTCAAAAAAATCTTACTCCGTGAATCCCTGTGGCTCTGTGAGAGAATGATTCTACCGCTCCCGTTTCACAATGCGCCCCGCCTTCGCACCGGTGTGCACATCGTTCTCCACGACAGGCACACCATTCACCAGGACCCAGCGGAAGCCGGTGGCGTAGTGATGCGGATCGGTGAAGGTGGCCCGGTCCTGGACCTTGTCCGGATCGAAGACCACCACGTCCGCCGCCGAGCCCTTCTCCAGCACACCCCTGCCCTTCAGGCCGAAGGTGGTGGCCGGCAAGGATGTCATCTTGCGGATCATTTCCTCAAGCGGTAGCAACTCCTGTTCACGGACATAGCGTGCCAAGGCCCTCGCATTGTTCCCGTATCCCCTCGGATGAGGGACACCATTGCCGTATTCCCTCACCCCACTGTCCGCAGCGATCATCGTGCTGGGATGCTGGAGGTATTGCCTCAGGTCATCCTCACTCATGCTGTGAAAGACCCCGGAAGCACCTCCCTGCTCGTAGATCTCCAGGATCATCTCGATCTGCGCCTCAATTGACCGCGTGCCCTTCGTCCTTTCCGTGGCATCGGCAACGCTCAATCCGTTCAGCGACTTGTCCTTCCCGTAGAAGGCGATCATCGCGTAGTCGAATTCCGCATGGCCCGACTTCTCAAGCCGCTCCTTCATCTCGGCAATGATCTTCGCCTTCGTTTCAGGATCACGCACCCTTTTCAGGAACTCCTTCCGACCGCCTTCCCTGGCCCAGTTCGGAATTCGATTGTGGATGCCCGTGCTGGAGGCCGGATACATGTATTGGTCATGGGTGATGCGAAGGCCCTCCGCCCTGGCCTCATCCAGGAGGTTCAGAACCTTGTCCGTCTGTCCCCAGTTGTTCTTGCCAGCCAGCTTGATGTGCGACACCTCGGCCGGGACATCCGCCTCACGGGCAATGTTGATCAGTTCCTCGAGCGCCTTGAAGATCCCATCCCCCTCATTGCGGATGTGGCTCGCATAAACCCCACCGTGCTTCGACACCACCGACGCCAGCTTCACCAGTTCCTCCGTGGATGTGAAACTCCCCGGCAGGTAGATCAATCCGGTACTCATGCCGACTGCACCGTCATTCATCGCCTTCTCCACAAGGTCCTCCATCCTCTTCATCTCCTTGCTGGTCGGAGGCCGCATGAAACTTCCCCCCATCACCTGGGAACGCACCGATCCCTGACCAATCAGGCTGCAGACGTTCGGAGCAAAGCCCACCTTCTCCAGCTTCTTGTAGTACGCACCCAGATCCGTCCTCGAGCTTCCACAATTCCCCAAGACCAGCGTCGTCACGCCCATCCGCACAAAGTTCGTTGCACCGGGATTGTTCTCCATCCCCTCCGCATGGGTATGCACATCGATGAAACCCGGCGCCACCACCAGCCCCTCTGCCAGCAACTCCGTCTTACCCACGCCCTCAAACGTCCCCAATCCAACCACCTCCCCATCCTTGATCGCCAGGTCCCCCTGCAACCGCTGCCCCCCCTTCCCATCCACGATCCACCCATCCCGGATCACCAGGTCAAAATCCGCAGCCGGAACAGAAAGAGAAGCGGCAACAAGAAGGAACAGAGTCAACAGACGATGCATTGGAGGAAGGTAGGACAGCCGAACAACAGGCGGCAAGTGGAAGAACAGGGGTCCTCTTGGCAAGAGGCCCCTACCTCCATTGTAGGGACGCATCGCCGCAGGCGTCCCACTTCTCAGAGATTGGTCTAGGGAAGACCTTGGTGTTCGCGACATCCGCCAAGAAATCGATCGCCCCTTCAGGCCGAATCAGAGGTCGTCCCTGATTTCCCCAGTTTCCGTTTCATTCCACCCGCGGCTACAGACGTTGACCGCTCAACGGTCAAATCGGAGATACTGAAGTGGGATTCACAGGAGCTCATCCCTCCAACCAAAACAAGATCATTCCCCTTTCTCCACCGGCTCGCTCCAGTCTCCGCCGAGAGCGCGAATGAGCGCGATGGTGGCGAGATGACGCGCGGCTTTGAACTCCAGGGCGAGGCGACGGGAATCCAGTTCGGTGCGTTGGGCATCCACGACTTCAAAGTAGGCGACGACGCCCGCTTCATATCGACGTCGTGAAAGTTCCACCGTGCGCGCGGCAGCGGTCACCGTGCGGTCTTGGGCAATGGTCTTCTCCTTCAACCGCGCCAGATCGGTCAACGCATCCTCCACATCCCGCACGGCGTTGAGCACGGTTTGTCGATAACGCGCCACCGTCTCCTCATGGCGTGCCCGGACCCTTTTCAACTCGGCCCGGTTTCGTCCGCCATCCAGGATCGGCAGTGACACCTCGGGACCAAAGCCCCAGGTGCGACTGGCCAGATCAAAAAGCCTCGCTGTGCCTCCGCTTTCCAACCCTCCGGTCGCGCTGATCCGAACCGACGGGTAAAAGGCGGCCTTGGCGACGCCGATCCGTGCGTTCGCCGCCATCATGTCCCGTTCTGCAGCGGCAACATCGGGTCGACGCTCAAGCAACCCTGCTGGTGCAGCCACGGGCGCATTCGACGGTGGATCACCCAGCATCTCGGAAGGAAGATTGAAACCACTGGCAGGCTCACCCACCAGCACGGCGATGGCATTCTCGACCATGTCACGACTCTGTCGGACATCGATCAACTCGACTTCGGTGGTGGCCAGTTCGGTTTGTGCACGGGTCACATCCACCTCGTCGGTATCGCCAGCTACGAATCGCTTGCGGTTGAGGTCCAAAGCTCGTTCGCGGAGTTCAACGGCTTCCATCAGAATCCCGATTTCAGAATCGAGCGAACGCAGTGTGAAATAGAGCGTGGCGACTTCCGCCTCGAGGGAAAGGCGAGCCTGTCGCAAGGTCGCTTCACCTCCGAGCGACTCCGCCTCCGCAGCTTCGACGGCCCGACGCAGCCCACCCCAGAAATCAAACTCGTATCCCAGCAACACAGGCATGGAAAGGTTGGAGGTCTTCGTTCCGGTAAGATTCGCTGCAGCGTTGTTGATGGTACCGGAGCGACGCCGTCGCTCAAAAGAGGGTGCAAAATCCAGCGTGGGCAGGAAAGCAGCCCGGCTCCCATCGACAATGGCACGTGCCTGTTCCATCCGGTACACAGCCGCCGTCAGATCCTGATTGCGCTCGTGAGCCTGCATGATGAGGTCATCAAGGGCCGGTGACTTGAAATGCTTCCACCATTCACCCCGAGGTTGATCATCTGAAGGCTCTGCCAGCTTCCATCCCTCGGGAACTGAAAACGATTCCGGCAATTGCTCGCTCACATCGGGACGCTCGTAATCAGGCCCCATCAGGCAACCGTTGAGCAGTAGCAACAACGGGACAAAAAACACGATTCGTGCTGGGCCTGGTTCGGGACATGAGGAAAATGATGGCATTTCTATATGGGCGTCGAAGTCGGTTTCACCTGGGTTCCTTCTTTGCCTCCTCTGCAGCCAACACCTGTTCCAATCGTTTGCCCTGCGCATCAGGACTGGAGGTTCGACGGCCGATCAACTGGTAGGCAAGCGGTGCCACGAAGAGTGTGAAGAAGGAAGCCGTGGCCACACCAAAGAGGATCACCGTTCCGATCACGACACGCGTTTCAGAGCCGGCTCCGGAAGTGAGCAGCAAGGGCAACGACCCCATCACCGTGGTCAGGCCGGTCATAACGATTGGCCGCAGGCGGCGAACCGAGCCATTCAGCACCGCACTGTCGAAGTCCTGTCCCTCGTCGCGCAACTGGTTGATGAACTCCACAATCAGAATGCCGTTCTTGGCCGCCAAACCGACCAGCATAATGGCTCCAATCTGTGTGTAGATATTCTGAGACTGATCCGTAAGCCACAGGCCCAGAAATCCGCCAGCCACGGCAACCGGCACCGTGAGCATGATGGAAAACGGATGGATGAAACTCTCAAACTGTGCGGCCAACACCAGAAAGACCACCACCAGCGCCAGCACAAACACGAAGTTGGCTGAACTGCCCGATTCCTTGAGATCCAGCGATTCGCCCTTGTAGTCGATGATGGCGCGCCCGGGAATCACGCGGTCCGCAGCCTCTTCCAGATAGGCCAGCGCATCGCTCAGCCGATAGCCCTCCACCAGACTCGATTCGATGGTGATGGCACGAATACGGTTGTATCGATTGAGTGTACCCGAGTCGGCGATTTCCTCGAGCGTCACCAGATTGGCCAACGGAATTAATTCGCCTGTGCGCTCGGAGCGGACCCGGATGTTGGAGAGATCCGAGGCCGATCGCTTCTGGTCATAGTCACTCTCGACAATCACGTCATACTCCTCGCCATCCTGGACAAAGGCGGTGACCGTCCGTGAGCCAAGAAGACTCTCCAATGCCCGACCGATGTTCTGAACCGAAACGCCCAGATCCCCGGCCCGGTTCTGGTTGATGTTCACCCGCAACTGAGGCTTGGTCTCCTTGTAGTCATAGTCCACGCCGATGAAGTTCGGATTCTTGGCGATCTCCGCCAACATGAGATCTCGCCATTCGGCCAGCTCCTCATAGGTGGGGCCTCCGATCACCAACTGCACCGGTTTCTGCAGGCCGCGCGTGAGGCCCTGTCGCATCACGAGGAAGTTCTTGGCTTCAGGGATTCCGTCCAGTCGTTCGCGCACCTCATCCATGATCTCCCAGCCCGACCGTCGAACGGACCAGTCACTCAATACCATGATCGTGATGCCCTGATTGAAATCGGCGATGTTTCCAAATCCGCGCGGCGCCCGGACCAGCACCCAGGAAGCCTCACCGTTTTCATTGAGATACATGAGCCGTTCCTCGATCTCATCCATGGTGTCACGGATGGATCCGTAGCTGGTTCCCTCCGGTGCCGTGGTGATGACAAAGAAAACGCCCCGATCCTCCTTGGGTGTGAACTCACGTGGCAACTCCTTGTAGAGCCACCAGCTTCCAGCAAGGAAGCCACCCACGATCAGCACGACCAGAAACGGCGCCTTTAACAAACCGCCAAGCACCCGCCGATAGCCCGCCTCGAACTTGCGGAACAGCCAGTTCACAGAGCGCGTCAGCCAGTTGCCCCGGACGGTCTGCGGCTTGAGCACCTTGGAGGCAATCATTGGGGACAGCGTAAGCGCCACAAAACTGGAGAAACAGACCGCCACCGCCAGCGAGATGGAGAACTCGGTGAAGAGCTTGCCCAGATCTCCCTTCAGAAAGGAAATGGGCACAAACACGGCCACCAATACCAGGGTGGTCGCAACCACCGCAAAGGCCACCTGCCTGGTTCCCAGAAACGCAGCAGCGAGCGGGTTCTCACCTTCTTCCACGCGATGATACACATTCTCCAAGACCACGATCGCATCATCCACCACCAGACCAATGGCAAGGATCAGCGCCAGCAGCGTCAGCAAATTGATCGAGAATCCCAGCATGTTCAGCACGATGAAGGTGCTGATCAACGAAACCGGCACCGTCACTGCCGGAATCAGGGTGGCGCGCAGGGAACCCAGGAACAGGTAAATGACGGCCACCACCAACAGCACGGCGATGAAAAGCGTGTAGGCCACCTGCTTGAGCGATTCCTCAATGAACACCGAGGTGTCATAGCTGGGCTGCAGGTCCATGCCTTCAGGAAGCGAATCGCGGATTCGAGCCATCTCCGCCTTGGCCGCCCGGGACACATCGAGCGTGTTTGCCTGGCTTTGCTTGATGATGCCCAGTCCCACGCGTGGCACGCCGTTGCCACGGAACATGCGACGGGATTCCTCCGCTCCCAGCTCCACCCGCGCAACGTCCCGAAGCCGGACCAGGAAACCATCCTCGCCCCTTTGGATGACCAGGTTTTCAAACTCCTTTGCCGATCGATACTCACGCTGGATGCGCACGGTGAACTGCATGTCCAGCGACTGCACCGTGCCGGCTGGCAACTCCACGTTCTGCTGCCTTAAAGCCGTTTCCACATCGGCAACTGTGAGGCTCCGTGCGGCCAGGGCCGTACGGTCGATCCAGATCCGCATGGCGTAGCTGGAGGCACCGGAAATCCTTACGCGAGCGACGCCGGGCAGCACCGAGAAGCTATCGACCAGGTAGCGCTCCGCATAATCCGCCAGCTCCACAGGCAGCAGGTGCTCACTCGTGAGGCTCAACCACATCATCACCTCAGTGGCGGAATCCTCCTTCGTGATCTCGGGTGGATCCGCTTCGTCCGGCAGATCATCCAGCAGTCCGGAAACGGCTTCACGCAGATCGTTGGCCGCAGCATCGATGTCCCGATCCACATTGAATTCCACGGTCACTAGGGATCGCCCGTCCTCACTTGACGACTCAATGGACTTGATCGCCTCCACCACCGAAATCTGATCCTCGATCAACTGGGTGATACGACGCTCCACCACCGTGGCCGAAGCACCCGTGTAGCTCGTTTCAATGGTAACGATGGGAGGCTCGATGTCGGGAAACTCCCGGACCTGCAACTGGGTGATCGACACCAGGCCAAAGGTCACCAGCAGAAGATTCAGAACGGTCGCAACAACCGGGCGTCGGATGGATATGTCGGAGAGAACCATGGGGCTGTGCAGCGTTTCAGTCGGTCACCCTGCTTTCGATCAGTGTGCAAGCGCGGCGGGTTGATACGGCGCTGCCGGTCCGGCAAAACGACCGACGATGTTTACCTGCGCTCCATCGGTCAGGCCGACCAGTCCGTCGGAGACCACGGTTTGCCCCGGATCGAGTCCTTCCTTGATCTCCACATGTCCGGGAATCCTCCTTCCAATGATGACCGGTGTGCGGATGACGTTGGTTCCATCATTCTCGTTTACCAGATACACGAACCGATCCGACTGCACGGAAACCACCGCCCGTTCTGGAACGGAAAGGGCCTTTCGCACGTTCTTCCTCAAAGTGGTCGTCATCAACATTCCGGGGCGCAACTTGAAATCCGGATTGGGGATCTCCGCACGAACCATCACCGAACGTGTCACGGCATTCACCCGTGTATCCACCTGGGTGATCGCTCCAACAAACTTCCCTTCGGGATAAGCCTCAGTCAGCGCCTCGATCTCCTGCCCCAGCTCCAGGTCGGAAAGAAACGTCTCCGGAATGGTGAAGTCCAGTTTCACCGGATCCAGAATGTCGAGCGTCGCAATGGGATCCCCCGGCGACACCAGTGCGCCATTGCTGACACGACGGAAACCAAGAACACCATCAAAAGGGGCTTCGATTCGCCTGTCGGCAATCTTTGCCCTCGCTTCCGCCACCCGCTGTTCTGCGATCTCACGTTGGGTTCGATACTCCTCCAGCCTTACCTCGGAAACGGCACCCTCCGCCACCAATCCCTGCAATCGCTTGATCTCCCGCTCCTGCTCGGCCATCTGTGCCTAGGCAGCCGCCAGGGATGCCATTTCCTCCGCATCCTCGAGCCGAACCAGCAATTCACCCTTCTTCACCCAATCCCCATCCTCAAAGGCAGCTTCGACCACCCGTTCCGTCACCGTCGTGGAAATCGTGATGGCCTCCATGGCCCGCACCGTGCCCAAGGCATCGATCTCGTCCGCAAACATTCGCTCCGACACCTCGGCCACCTTCACGTTCTTTGCTGGTGCCGGCGCCGAAGTGGCTTCTGCCGGCGCATCACCTTTCTGACATCCGACCACCACCAGAGCCAGACAGGCAATCAGGAGCAACAGCAGGAAGCGGTGAATCGGGAGATGAGGGGAAGTATGGCAACTAGGAAACATCGTTCGAAAAGGTTGACTACAACAGGAGCCATCAAAAACCAGACAGTCCCACCAACGGACGAATTGCGCGAGGCAATAGGGAACCGCCAATGAGCGAAGGCGGAAGGAAGGGCCGACGGAGGCACCACCTCAAGTATTCAATCCAACACATCACAAACGGTCGCAGCAAATCACTTAGGGTATGAATCCCAAGCCTCGACATTATTCCATTCTGATTCAGACCTTCCAGAAAGAGACGATCAAAGGTAGGGACACACCTTCGCAGGCGTCCCACTTCTCAGAGCCTGGCTTACTGAGGCACAAGTTGACCGCGATAGCCGCGAAGAGATCTCCATTGTCGGATGGGAGATTTCGAAGTGGGATTCGCGGGAGTTCATCCCTCCAACTGAGATTCTGAATAAGGAAAAAAGGAGAGTAGCAGTTCCTCACTTCCTGCGTTCCTTATTCAAAATCTTCTCCCTGTGTTACTCCTGCTATTCCAGATATAGACTAACCTAACTTTTTTATTTGACTCAATTTTAAAGACGCTTAGCTTCAACCTCATGATGAAGTTGAAATCTTTCCGTAGGTCTCGACGGAGGCTTCTGGCAATGGCCGGATGCCTGATGTTGTCGATGTACGCCTTGTCGGCCGCGCCACTCAAAGTGGCTGCAACCACCACCATGGTGGCCGACCTGGTGCGTCAGGTGGGGGGCGAACGGGTTCAGGTGGAGGCATTGATGGGTGCGGGTGTGGATCCGCACCTCTATGCCCCGTCGGCCAGGGACATCCTGAAACTCAACACCTCCAAGGTGATCTTTTACTCAGGTCTTCACCTGGAGGGCAACATGACGGATCTCTTTGGCAAGATGACCCGCCGAGGCAAGGCCGTCCATGCGGTCACTTCCGCACTCGACACCTCCAATCTGCTCAAGCCCGAAGACTACGAGGGCCATCATGATCCCCACGTCTGGGGCGATGCCTCCCTCTGGGAACAGTGCGTGGACGTGGTGGTGGAAGGGCTCTCCAAGGCCGACCCCGCCAGCAAGGCCTATTTCCAACGTCGGGGCGCCGCCCATAAGAAGGAGCTGGAGGCCGTTCATGCTTGGGCAGCCAAACGGGTGGCGGAAGTCCCCAAGGGCAACCGCGTGCTGGTCACCAGTCATGATGCCTTTGCCTACCTGGGCCGGGCCTATGGTCTCGAGGTCGTGGGCGTTCAGGGTGTTTCCACGGCCACAGAAGCCGGACTGGCCGATGTGGCCAAAACGGTGGACTTCATCAAACAACGCGGGATCAAGGCGATCTTTGTGGAAAGCAGCGTCTCCCCTGCTGTCATCGAGCGTATCAGCCGTGACTCCGGCGCGGTGATCGGAGGTGAACTCTTCTCCGACGCCTGTGGCCAGCCGGGCGACCTCCATAAGGCTCATGGCGAGTCCTACGACGTGGGCACGGTGGTCGGGATGCTGAAGCACAACATCAACACGGCGGTCGATGCGCTCAAGGGCAGCTGAGTCCATCAGAATTTTTCCATTCTCATGCGTCCCCTGATCTTCCAGACTGCTACCAGGACACCCCCCGGACGGGGATCCGACCGATTGAAGGCTGAAATGGTTGAGGACACCGAAAAGGCAACAAAGACGCTGGCTCCCGAGGAGATCCCCCTCGAGATCCATGACATGACCGTGGCGTATCACAAGAAGCCGGTCCTGTGGGGCATCGACCTGACCGTGCCGCCTGGAAGCCTCGTGGGCATCATCGGTCCCAATGGCGCGGGCAAGAGCACCTTGATCAAAAGCATCCTCGGACTGGTGCATTCGAGCAGCGGCTGGGCAAAGATTTTTGGCAAGCCTGCGAGGAAGAATCTCAAGCGCGTGGGCTATGTGCCACAGCGTGAATCGGTGGACTGGGATTTCCCGGTCTCGGTCATGGATGTGGTGCTGATGGGTCGCTACGGCAAGCTCGGCCTCCTGAAGCGACCCAAAAAGGAGGATCATGACTTTGCGCGCGGTTGCCTGGAGAAGGTCCACATGCTGCCCTACGCCAACCGACAGATCTCCAATCTCAGCGGCGGCCAGCAGCAACGCGTCTTCCTGGCCCGTGCCCTTGCCCAGGAAAGCGATCTCTACCTGATGGATGAACCCTTTGTCGGTGTGGACGCCGCCACGGAATCGGCCATCATTGCCCTGCTCAAGGAACTCCAGTCCCAGGGCAAGACCATCATGGTGGTCCATCACGACCTGGGGTCCGCCAAGGACTACTTCGATCACCTGCTCCTCCTCAACATGCGGGTGGTGGCCTTTGGCAGGACCAGCGAGACCTTCACACTGGATCTCCTTCAGAAAACCTACGGCGGTCGATTGACCATTCTCTCCGAAGTGGCCGAGGCCGTCCGCGAACGCGGACAATGATGAAGCGCCCCTACGCCATCCTGCTTTTCCTGATCCTGTTACTGCTCCTGGCGGGAACAGCGCAGGCGGAAAGCATCGGCCAGCTCACCGACACCTCCTTCGGTGAACAGGTGAAGCGGTTCCTGTCACTCAAGGATCCCTCGGTCCGATATGCCCTGCTCGGCTCCATCCTGCTGGGCATCAACTGCGGGATGCTGGGAAGCTTCATCGTGGTCCGGAAACTTTCGCTCATGGGGGATGCACTCTCACACGCCGTGTTGCCGGGTGTGGCCATGGGATTCCTCTGGAACATGGACAAGGATCCGCTGGCCATCCTGATCGGTGCCGTCACCGCTGGACTGCTGGGAAGTGTCTTCGTCAGCCTGATCACACAGACCACCCGGCTGAAGGAGGACACCGCGTTGGGCATGGTGCTGGCGGGTTTCTTCGCCGTGGGCATCTGCCTGGTCTCGATGATCCAGCGCCGGCTTCCCGGTGGCAACCAGAGCGGCATCGACAAGTATCTCTTCGGCCAGGCCGCCGCCATCAACAGCGACGACGTGATGCTCATGGCTGTCGTCACAATTGCGGCCGTCCTGATCATGACGCTGTTCTACAAGGAGTTCCTGGTCTCAAGCTTTGATCCGGGATTTGCAGGGGTCTCCGGATTGCCTGTGAAGGTCTTTCACTATGTCCTCATGCTGTTGCTGGCCTTCTCAGTGGTGATTTCCCTGCAGGCGGTCGGCGTCGTCCTGGTCTCTGCCATGTTGATCACCCCAGCCGCCTCGGCCTACCTGCTCAGCGACCGGCTGCATCGCATGGTGTCGCTGGCCATGGTCTTCGGCGTCTTTTCAGGGGCGATGGGCTGCTTCATCTCCTTCCTTAAGCCGGGTCTGCCAACAGGCCCCTTCATGGTGATTGCGGCCAGCCTGTTCTTTGTCGGCGCCTTTCTCTTCGGGCCACGTCATGGCGTGCTGTTGCGCTGGTGGCGCAGGACCTCGCGTTCGCAGAGGGTGCGACGTGAAAACACGCTCAAGGCGATCTACCAGGTGCTTGAGGCCAGGGATTTCAAGGGCGAGGGAGTTTCCCTGAGGGAACTCGCGGAACGTCGTCGCGAAACCATCGAGGAGGCACGGCAGCAATCACAGGCCCTCCAGCGCAACCAGTTGGCCTCCCTCCACGAGGACGGAAACCTGATTCTGCTGACTCCGGACGGTTGGCAACGTGCCTGTGCCATCGTGCGCAATCACCGGCTCTGGGAGCTCTACCTGACCAATGCCGCCGACTACCCACCCGACCACGTCCATGATGACGCGGAAAAGATCGAGCACATCCTGGGTGAGGAGGTCGTACGCCAGCTCGAAAGGCGTCTGGATTACGCCAAGACCGATCCGCATGGCAAACCGATCCCCAGCCTAGACGATGCCCAGAAAGGTGGGGGCAGCCCGGGGCACGACGAGCTGATCGGCTACGGACGCAACAACTAGCAAGCCATGAGTGAACTCATCCAGCCCTTCAGCTTCGAAGACTACGTCGTCCTTCCCTGGACGGAGCAGCTTCCCCATTTCGGCTGGATCATCCTGATGGGGTTCCTGGTAACCGCCACCTGCGGGCTGGTCGGCAACTACCTCATCCTGCGCCGCATGGCCCTGGTGGGCGATGCCATCAGTCACAGCATCCTGCCCGGACTCGCCTGCGCCTTCCTTGTGGCCACGGCCTTTCAGTCCAAGGGTGAGGTGGCCGATGCCGTGGACGACCGGGGACTGCTCTTTTCCATGGCCATGTTTGGCGGCGCCTTGATCGCCGCCCTCCTCACCACGGTCATCATTGAGGTCATCCACAAGAAGACCCGGATCAAACAGGACGCTGCGATAGGGATCGCCTTTTCCTCCCTATTTGCGGTTGGCGTGGTGATGATCAACCTCTTCGGCAGCCAGATCCATCTCGACGCGGACTGCGTGCTTTATGGCGAGGTGACCTACATTCCGCTGGAGCCCTTCTGGACCGTGGGCGAAAAGGCCCTCGCTCCGATGCCTGTCGTGCGGATGGGCGTCGTGGCGATCCTGACCGTCCTGCTGATTGCATGCTTTTACAAGGAGCTGCTGGTAAGCTCCTTTGATCCGGGACTGGCGGCCTCCCTCGGTATCAATGCAACCGTGGTCCACTATTGCCTGATGGGCTGGCTTTCGATCGTCGTGGTGAGCGCCTTTGAGGCCGTGGGAGCGATCCTCGTGATCGCCATGTTGATCCTGCCCGGAGCGACGGCCTCCCTGCTGACGACACGCTTTCCGCTGATCCTCGGGCTCAGCGTGCTTCATGCCGCCATCAGTGCGGTGCTGGGTCTGCACCTCGGACTCTGGCTGGACTGTTCCACGGCCGGCGCCATGGTCGTGGCTGGATCCATCCTGTTCATGGCCGCCTGGATTTTCAGTCCCAGTCAGGGTCTGCTGAAGAGAAGGATCACCGCCTTTGATGAGAAGGCTGTGGAGGCAGAGTCAGCGTAATCTCCAGAAGATGCTCTCTCATAGATCCACAGTGGGTCTCGGAGATGATTTATTGAAATGCATGCAATTCAAGGAGTTCTTCTTCTCTGTGACCCACTGTGGCTCCGTGAAAAAAATAGTTCCTATGGCACGACGATGGTTTCAGCAGACACGGAGAATTCAGTGGCGGATTTGACCTCGTCCATTTTCCGGAGCCAGTCGCCCTGGCGACTGTCGAGGTAGCGGGTCGCGTGATCACCGAAGATGGTGGTCAGTTCCCGTTCCGTTTCCTGCTGGATCGGCGCAAGCAATTCACGTCTTTGATCCGGCGTCAGGCTCGTATTATCCCGGATCTGCCTTGCCGCCTTTTCAGCGGCCTTCCTGACCTCCAACGCCTGGGCGGCGGCTTCCGTTCCCATCCCAGCCCGATCGGCCACCCTGTAGAGCTCCTTGAACTGGTGATCCTGCGCCAGCTCGTAGTCCTTCCAGCGGGATTCTCCAAGCGCCTTCTTGATCTGGTCATCCAAGGCCTTTTTCGCCTCGTTGTGTTGCTTCATTTCATCCGAGTTCAACCCGGACATACCATAGGGTCCCCATTCATCATCAAAGGCCTTCTTCATCGCGAAGATATCACGGAACTCCTTTTCCGTAGGTTCAAATCCATGGAGCTGCATGCGCATCATGTTGGCCGTATCCGACATCGTGAACTGGTATCTTTCATACTCCTCGGGAGACAACCTCTTGGCGAGGTCAGCCTCCATCTGCATCTTCATCTGCTGAATCTCCTTCAGGTCCTGTGAGTCCGGCGCACCACTGCCAAACTTCTCGGCGGCGGACACCTGAAGCTTCTGGAAGGCCTCCATCACATAGGCCTGTTTATCGTCGGAAAGAAAACCCAGGGCCCTATCGAAGGGATTGAAGGCCGCCATCAGGTCCGGTTTGATGGGCACGTCTTCCCCCAGAAGCGTCTTCAGCATTTCACGTTTCTCCCGATCCGCCGCCTGCTGTTC
This sequence comes from uncultured Verrucomicrobiota bacterium, assembly GCA_964554035.1. Taxonomy (GTDB): domain Bacteria; phylum Verrucomicrobiota; class Verrucomicrobiia; order Limisphaerales; family CAZKNW01; genus CAZKNW01. The sequence goes on along the minus strand of CAZKNW010000007.1, from coordinate 8,013 downwards.
CTCTATGTGCTCCTTCTTGAACATCTCGGCAAACATGTTGCCCGTCTTCCAGAATTCATAGGGCTTCTCATCCTTGCGCTTGTCCCGCGCGCGTTGATCAAAGAGCTGGGTGACGTCCGCCTTGATGATGTCGCGGATGGTTTCTTCAGGACAACCAATGGCACGCAGGTTGGCGATGTACTCGCGATAGTCATCCGCCTCGACGGATTGCCAGTCGAAGTTCTTCCCAGCCGCCTTGACCACAGGGACACTGTTGGTGACGTAGACAATCTGGGGCTCCGACTTCACCTCGACCTCCTTCACCACGGGATCAGCAGCAGGAGGAGGCGTCGCCTCTGCTCCACCCTTGGATTTCATCAGACCTCGCACCGCAAGGAGGAGGCAAAGGTTGAGGACGATGGATACAACGAGGACAGTACGGCTGTTCATAAGGCAGTATTACTTCCGGGTTCTTTGGAACAATAGTGCCTCAGGATATGGAGGGAATGACAAAAAAAGGAATTATAAAAGGAGTCGCAGGTTATCAGGGGGGTAATCGAGCGGATCCGACCGATCTGACTGATCCGTCTGATCAGACAGATCCCTGGCTAGAGCTGCTCAGGGGACATCATCAGCTCGGCCACGCGACTGAGCAGGCGGCCTGCGGCGCCGCCATCGAGCACGCGATGATCAAAGCTCAGCGTCAGGGCCGCCTCACTCACCGGCACGAACTGTTGTGCTTCCTCCGACCAGAACGGAACCTTCCTCGAGGTTCCAAGCCCCAGCACCAGTGTCTGCTCAGGCAGCGGAATCGGGGTGGCCCATTCGAGGCCGAAGCCACCGAAGTTGGTGACGGTCGCCGCGCCGAGTCCGGTGGCATCCTGAGGCAACTGACGATCACGCGCCTTCTGCACCAGTTCGATATAGCGCTCGGTCAGTTCGCCCAAGGTCAGCTTCTCCACCTCGCGGATCAAGGGCACCAGGACACCGTCCTCGGCCTCAACCGCAAATCCGATGTCGATGGAAGGCGCATGGACAATGGTGGTCCCGATCAGGCGTCCAGCCAGTGAAGGCATTTCCGCAAGGGCCAGGCCAAGGCTGCGGATGGCATAAAGCGTGGGTCCGGGTTTGGGATCCAGCGTACGACGGTGCTTGAAGAGCGCATCCACCTGCACGGATCTGCCTACCGATGCCAGCGGCCGGGTCCAACTGCGACGCATCGCATCCGCCACCGCCACGCGCATCGGGGATGCCTTGGTCTTCTCCAGGTCCTCAATCTTGGCAAGAAAGCGCTCCAGGTCATCGATGGTGACCCTGCCCCCGGCACCGCTTCCGGCAATCCCGGCCATGTCGGCTGCGTGCAATCCCAGCTCCTCCATGCGCGCCTTCATCCTTGGGGAAAGATAGCTGGCTCCCGAGGCCTTGGCCGGCACCGGCAGGCTTTGGAGCGTCGGTGTCACCCTGGGTGGTTCCGGTTTGGGACGTGCCGGCCTGTTTTCCTCACCCGCCTCCTGGGAGGGCGCCTTTTCCAGCGCAGCTGTCTCACCGGATGTCCGAATGGAACCCAGGCTCGCCCCGACGGCATGGGTCGTCCCCACCTCGGCCGTCAATTCCTCGACCACCCCGGAACAGGGAGCCGTCACGGTGAGCGTGGCCTTGTCCGTCTCCACCTCGAACAAGACCTGGTCCTCCTTCACCGGGTCCCCCGGCTTCACACACTGTTCCACGATGGTGGCCTCGGCGATCGATTCCCCTAACTGGGGCATGATGATGTCGGAAAGATTGCTCATGTTCAGGCTTCGAGAAGTTCCCTGACGGCCTTGGAAATGGACTGTGAAGTCGGACGGTGCGCCGCCCAGAGGTTCGGGTGAAAAGGGATGGGTGTATCGAGAGCGTTGAGACGTCTGGGCGGTGCATCCAGGAGGTCAAAGCCCTCCGCGGCAACACGGGCCACGACCTCCGCGGTCACCCCACCCCATGGCCAGGATTCACCCAGGCAGAGAAGTCTCCCCGTCCGCGCCACCGACGCCATGATGGTGTCGGTATCAATGGGCTTGATGGTTCGAAGGTCCACCACCTCGATCTGGTATCCGTCGGACTCGAACTTCTCAGCCACTGCCAGCGCCTCGTGCACCATCGCGCTGTAGGTGACAATGGACAGGTCACGGCCAGGTCGTGCGATCCGCGCCTTGCCGACAGGAAGGGCATCCTCTGGCAACTTGTCCGCCTTGAGGTGAAAGTAGAGGAACTTGTGTTCACAGAAGACCACCGGATCATCAATGGCCACCGCCTCGACCAGCATGCTGAAGGCATCCTCCACCGTGGCAGGCGTCATCACGACAAGCCCCGGAAAATGAGCATAGATCGCCTCAAGCGACTGGCTGTGGAAGGGTCCGGCACCGGACGTACCACCGGAAGGCAGGCGGACCGTGATCGGACAGGAAACCCCGGTGCGCCAGTGGAAGGCACCGGCATGATTGACGATCTGGTTGAAGCCTACCGTTGAGAAGTCGGCAAACTGCATCTCGAGGATGGGACGCTTGCCCTCGATCGCCGCACCGATTCCGGAACCAACGATGGCATCCTCACTGATGGGGGCATCCAGAACCCTGCCTGGAAACTCCTCGGCCAGGCCCTTGGTGGCCTTGAACGCTCCTCCAAAGTCCCCGACGTCCTGTCCGTAGATGTAGACGTTGGGATCGTTGCGAAGGGCATGCCGCTGCGCCTCACGAATGGCTTCCAGGTAACTGATGCTCATGGGTTGGGGGCAGCATCCGTCTCCGGATCGTCATCCACTTTGGGAAAGGTATCCATCAGGTGGCGGGATGCCAGTGGGCACCAATCCTCGGAGGCCGGGTCCGGCAGGGCTTCCTGTTTCACCTGGTTGGCGGCGTCATCCACGGTCTTGTGGGCCTTGGTCCAGATCGCCTCGATTTCCGCGGCGGAAAGCCAGCCACAGGACTCGATCTGCTCCCGCGCCACCTCCACGCAGTCGCGTCCGAGATCCGATTCGCGGAGCTTGTCCGGAACATACTCGGAATCATCGTGTTCACCATGACCGCAAAGGCGGAGAAGGCTTGCCACAACCAGCTGGGGACCGCCCCCCTGCCTTGCCCGGTTCACGGCATCGAAAAGGGTGTTCATGCAGGCGTCGAGGGCATTCCCCTTGACGGTGGCACTCCGGACCCCATAGCCCCGTCCCCGCTCGGCCAGGGATTCACAGGCAAACTGTTTCTCAGAAGGAGTCGAGTAGGCGAACTGATTGTCCGCCACGACCACCACCAGTGGAAGGCGCTCCACCGCAGCCTGGTTCAGCGCCTCATGAAAGGCCCCGGTGCTGGTTCCACCTTCTCCGATCGAGACCAACCCGACCGATTGGCTGTCCCCATCCATACGCCGCGCCATCAGCATGCCATTAACGACCGAGAGCGTGGCTCCGAGATGGCTGATCATGGGCAGGTAACCTTCCCGCGGACGGCCCCGATGCACATTCCCATCCCTCCCGCGCATGGGCCCCGTCCGGGTTCCAAGGCAGGTCTGGAGGGCTTCATGGGGCGTTTCCCCAAAGGCCAGCCTCCCTGCGGCATCACGGATGAGGGGGGCGTAGACATCGCCCTTCGAGAGTGCCAGGGCACCGGAAACACTGAGGGCCTCCTGCCCAAGGCCAAGGAAGGCACCTCCGGGAATCCGGCCCGCCCGGTATAGGCTGGCCGTCTTCTCATCAAGAACGCGGCCAAGCACCATCCACCGATAAGCGGCAAGAAGCTGCTCTATCGATATTTGGGCTACGTTCTTCGAGGTGTCCGAGGAAATCAGCATCGCTTAGGTCAATTCTTGCGGAAACGGCAAACAGGGCAATCTTTCTTTGGCGTGATCCTTCAGGCATCCGGCTCAAGTTCTGGAAAGATCACACCGAACAATGTCAAGGGGCTGGTCTCAGGCCGGGATTCCACTCGACCAACCGTCCAACCGGTCGGATTGCGCTTGCACAGCAATCGCGCCCTTTGCATGTTGCCTGCAGCACGGGTCAGAACCCGCCGGGAATCCTGCCTGATTGAAAGCAAGACCACATCATGAGTCCCGCTTCGGCAAATTTGTCAGTCGCCATCTTGGATGACACCGTTTGTGTCCGCATCGAGGGAAGGGCCAACTTCGCCTCGAGCATGGATTTCAAACGGTTGATTTTCGAAATGATTGAATCCGGCCACCATCGCTTCGTGGCCGACCTCACCCAGTGCCTCAACATGGACAGCACCTTCCTCGGCGTGATGGCCAAGATCGGGCTGGAACTGGAAAAGCTAAGGGAGGAGACACCCAAGGCCGCCCTCCGTCTCCTGAATCCCAGCGAGCGTATCGAGGACCTGCTCGACAACCTCGGCATCCTTCACCTCTTCGAGCTGGTGAATGGCGAGGAATTCGAGGAGGAATGCCTGGAGGAGGTCCCAGTCGGCGATCCCGCACCGAGCAAGAAGGAGATTTCCAAGAACTGTCTCGAGGCCCACGAGATCCTGATGTCCATCCACCCGGACAACATTCCCAAGTTCAAGGACGTCACCAAGTTCTTTGCCGAAGACATCAAGAAGATGGCGGACTAGTAAACCGCTTCAGGGCTTCGGGTCACTTCGATTTATCTCTCACGGAGACACAATGTTCTCCCTGCCCCCCGTGAGAAAAATCCCTCCTTACCGGAACTCGAACCAGTTCACGTTCATCATGTGGTTGCCGCCGGTCATGTGCAGGTAGAGGTCGACGTTCTCTTCAGGTGCCTTCAGTCCACCCGAGAAATCCTGGTATTTGCCCCAGTCGCCGGTGGACGAGATCTGCACGCTTCCAAGAAGCGTTCCCTTCACGCCTCCATCCCGGAATTCCGCCCTGCCTCCCCGACCACCACTGCTGGCACGGACGATCACTTCCCGGATTCCGGAAAGGTTGACCTCACCATAATGGGCCCAGGACCCTTCCAGTGTGGCACCAAGATTCCTCTGCCCCTTTCCGCCGTCATTGTTGCCACTGATGTTGAGCTTGTCGTGGGCCAGGCAGTCCTCCGCCTCAAAGCGGGGTGAACGCAGGGTCACCTCGGCCATGGTGGTCAAGGGCCCCACCGGGGCTGATCCCTTGTCCGTGTAGGTGGCCACCAGCCGAAACAATGCCCCACCTGATTCAGGAGCCTTGCCGGTCGGGATGACGGATTCCGAATAGCTGTCCGCCATGGTCATGGCATTGGACTCCTTGAGGTCGAAGATCCAGGTCAGCATCTGCCGGATCTCCGCCTCGGAATGCTGGGGATGTGGCAGCATCGGGGCCTCACCCCAGACGCCGGAGGAACCGTTCTTCACGCGCAGCAACGAGGCTTCCAGGGCGCCCTCCTGTCCACGATAGCGCTTGGCGATCTCCGTGAAGGCCGGGCCTACCAGCTTGTGGGTGACAGCGTGACAGTTGAGACAGTCGCTCTGCTGCATGCGTTGCAGCCCGATGGGCACCACGCTGCTACCGGCACTGCCAACCACTTCTCCACGCACGGTGATCTTCCCCATCTCCTCGTCATCCTCGAGGTCAAAGGCCGCGAGCTTGAAGCGGAGCTTCTGCTCCCAGCGAAACAGGCTCTTGTCCCTGGGATAGAGGAAGGACAACTCCGGCTTCGCGTTACCCACCAGGACAGGAAGCTGCTCTGAGGAACGACCGCCACTTGGATCGGTCACCGTCAACTCGACCTGATGCACACCCTTCTTCTCAAAGGTCATGCTCAACCGGCGGCCCTTCAGGATGGCCTCCGGCTTGTCGCTCCGCTTCCATGAAAAGGTCAGGGCGTCACCATCCTTGTCCGTTGAGGCTGAGGCGTCCAACCTGACCTTCAGAGGCCCCTTGCCGATGTTGCCGTCGATGGAGGCCTTCGCAATCGGGGCGCGGTTGCCACGGTTGTAGGTGATCTGGATCAGGCGGGCATCCTCATTGACGCCCCAGGTCTCCCCATACTCGATGACATAAAGCTCACCCCTCGGTCCGAACTTCAGGTCGATGGGCCGCTTGAACTGGGTGTTCGGCATGAAGCGATCCAGCTTCACGATGTTGGAATCCTCATCCAGGTGCACCGCAAGGATCCAGTGGCGCGACCACTCGTAGACGAATAGGCAATTGTCGTAGTAGTCCGGCAGGCCAATGCTCCCGAAAGGTTCCTCGAAGTGATAGGCAGGGCCGGCACAGGCCGTGCGACCACCCTTGCCCGTCTCGGGAAAGACCTCGTTGCCCCGCCCCGGATAGTAGATCCATGCAGGCTGCGCAGGCGGCAACTCGCGGCTCCCACTGTTGCCTTCCCAATTGTTGACCGGTCTGGCGGCGTCATAGCGTTCGCCCCCGGTGTTTGTCTCGAAGTCCCAGTCCCAGTAGGCGAGGTTGGGACCCACGAAGTAGGGCCAGCCAAAGTAGCCTGCCTTTTTCGCCTGATTGATCTCGTCATGCCCCATCGGTCCGCGTCCCTTAAGGTCGCCACCGGCGTCAGGCCCAACGTCCCCCCAGTAAAGGTAGCCTGACTTCGGATCGACCGAGATGCGCCATGGATTACGACACCCCTTGGCAAAGATCTCGGGAGCTCCCTTGATGGCACCCCCCTTCGGAAAGAGATTCCCCTCAGGGATCTCGTAGCCTCCCTGAGGAAGCGGACGGACGCGAAGGACTGCGCCTCGCAGATCCATGGTGTTGCCAGACGTGCGCTGGGCATTGAAGGCCAATCGCCCTTCCCGTTCATCCAGAGGCGCATAACCCTTGGAGTCGCCACCGGGATGAGTGTTGTCTCCGGCCGAGATGTAGAGGCATCCATCCGGACCAAAGGCCAGGGAACCCGCCTCGTGGCAGCAGTTGTCCTTCTCCCGGTCGGTCTTGTAGTCGAGGATCAGTGTCTCACTTTCACGATCAAGGACATCTCCCGTCAGGGTGAAGCGCGCGATCACTTCCCTCGGGTTCACCGGATCGGAATACTTGATGTAGAGCCACTGGTTCTGTTCAAAGTGCGGATCCAGGACGATGCCCAACAATCCGCTTTCCTGAGAGGAAAAGACATCGAACCTCGCGGCTTCCGTAATGCGTCCATCACCCGGGTGCCAGACTCTCACCAGACCATTCAGCTCCAGCCAGATGACCCGGCCATCCGGCGTCACTGCCATGGTCATGGGCTTCTCCATTCCCTGATGAAGCACACGAACTTCAAAGCGGCCTTCATCAGGCACCGGACGGCTCAGGTCGGCATAAAGATTCAGCGAAAGAAAGGAGAGATGGATGAAGAGAAGAATCCGTTTCATGGGCGATTGGCTGCAAGGGAATCTGAAGCCTTTCCCCAACCATTTCCAGCCTCGATGACTCTCCAGATCGCCAATGCCCCCTTGCTCTCAGGCCCGTCCTCTACATGGACGTGTCGCCCGGAATACTCCTCTCATCCCTCGGTGGCGGGACGGACGGAGGCATCGAGATCACTCCAACCAGAAGTGACTTCTAGAACGCCTTCGCGAAAAGCTTGATCGCCTTGTCGAGTTCGGCGGCCAGTTCCTCATTCACAACGCCTTTTCCAGCTTCAAAATTCTCATGGAAGGACGGAAGGCTGAAGGTCGCCTTCAATTCGGCACCCATTCGGGGAAAGGTGGCCGAGGCGGCTTCCATTACAGTCTTGCCACCCCGCCCGCCCGGCGAGGTTGCCATGAGGAGCATCGGCTTGCCGGCCCAGACCTTGGTGTCGATCCGCGAAGTCCAGTCATAGAGATTCTTGAAGGCGGCCGAGTAGGAGCCGTTGTGCTCGGCCAGCGACAGCACGATGCCATCATGCGACTCGATGAGTCCCTTGAAGTTCTTCGCGATCGAAGGAACACCATTGGCCTCCTCCTCATCCATGCTGTAGATCGGGAGATCAAAGTCCCGCAGGTCCAGAGCGGTCACCTCCGCATTCGGAATCCTCGAGGCCACGTATTGGGCCAGTTGACGATTGATGGACTGGGAACTTGTGGAACCGCCGAAAGCCAGGATTTTCATGATTGTTGATTAACTGAAATG
>CAZKNW010000006.1:0-22707 GCA_964554035.1 uncultured Verrucomicrobiota bacterium | reverse complement strand
TCAACCGCCCACCCCTCGTCATAGAAGATGCCGAGGTTGTTCTCCGCGGAAAGGTTGCCCATCTCCACGGCCTTCCGGATGAGGGCCAGTCCCCTTTCCTGGTCCTGCTTCACCCCCATGCCCACAGCCAGCATCCAGCCCAGGTTGTTGACGGCATCCGGCAGTCCCTGCTCCGCAGCCTTGGCATACCATTGGGCCGCCAACTTGGAATCCTTCTCCACGGTGTTCCCCGTGGCGTAAAACATGGCGAGGTTGTTCTGGGCACCGGCATGTCCCTGCCTGGCCGCCATCGAGTAGTATTCCACCGCCCGCTTCAGGTCGACCTTTCCTCCCATCCCCGTATGGAAATAACCGCCGGCCTGGTATTGGGCATCCGCGTTGCCCGCCGATGCCGCAGCCAGGATCTTCTCAAGGGTCTGTTGCTTTGATTCCGCCGCGTTGGAGGTCGTGGGGGATATCAGGAAGATGGTGACCAGGATGACGATAAGTCTGTTCATCAAAAACAAGGAGTTCCGATAAAGGGATGTTCGCAAGCCGCCTGGAATTCAGGAAGAATAGTCCGGATCGATGGATCGATCCGGCGAACTGGCGATGAATTGCTGCACATCCTCAAAGGAAACCGGCTCCGTGCCCCCCTTCTTGGTGGCCACGATCGCACCGAGGGCGTTCCCGAACCTGGCGGCATCTCCCAGGGAATCGCCGTTGAGGTAGCGTGTGATGAAGCCGGCTGAAAAGGCGTCGCCCGAACCCGTGGTATCCACCACCTCCACCTTGAAGCCCGGCTCGTAATGGCATTCCCCCTCGTTGTTGCCAACCACCACCCCGGATCCTCCAAGGGTGATGATGACCACGGACAGGTCGTAGATTTCGGCAATCGCACTGATGGCCTGCCGCATGTCGGTCACCTCGATTTCAAATTCCTTCAGGATGAAGGCTGCCTCGTCCTCGTTCAGCTTGAGGATGTCCGCAAATTCCAGTGAACGCCTCACCGTGGCGTGGGTGTAACAGTCGCGCCGCAGGTTCAGGTCGAGAAACTTCAGGGTCTGGGGAACGGAAGAAAGAATGGCATAGAGCGTCTCCCTCGATTTCTCGGACCGCTGTGAAAGCGTGCCAAAGGCGATACAGTCCACCGTGGAGGCCGCCACCTTCACGTCTTCGCGCGTGGAGATGAAGTCATAGGCCACGTTGGTGTTGATGGTGAAGTCGGGAATACCATCCAGGTTGAGCTTCACGTCCACCGTTCCGGTCGGATAGAAGGAGTCGATCTGGATATAGGAGGAAAGGAGGCCGATTTCGCGGAGCTGGGAAAGGGCCTTCTCACCCAGCTCATCCGCACCCAGCCGCGTGACGAGCCAGCCCTTCTCGCCCAGCATGTGAATCCGGACTGCGAGGTTGCAGGGTGCCCCTCCAAGTCTTGGCCCATCGTTGAACAGGTCCCAGAGCGTCTCTCCATAGGAAATGATTTTCTTAGGCATGGTCGGATCGTCGGTTTTTTCTGCCCGCAGGACATTGTTACCCCACAATCCGGAGGCTGAAAAGGAGGGACATGCAATTGAACCTTGACCAGATGCCTCTTCGACTTCATTGAATTCAGCCCCTTCCTGATCAGTCACAAGGACCAGGTGTCGTGCCTGAAACCATGCACGTTCGGGATTTCCAGACCATGAATGACGCTGACAAACTGAATGATCTGAACCGCCGGAGCTTCATCGCCGCCGGTTCCGCCGCTGCCTCCTTCGCCATGGCGGGCGCCGTCGAGCTCAAGGCACAGGACGCCGAGAACAAGTATGACGCCAAGGCATCCCCACCCGTAAATGTCGGCGTCATCGGATGTGGCCCCCGTGGTCGCGATGCCATCGCCGCCATGGCCGTTCTCCCCAATGCCCCGGTTGTCGCCGTCTGCGACACCTACGGCGCCTACCTGAGACGCGGCAAGAAGGCAGCCCCCAACGCGGCGGGTTACGAGGATTACAAGCAGCTGCTCGCCGACAAGAAGGTGCAGGCCGTGGTGGTGGCAACCCCCACCCATCAGCACCGCCAGATCGTCATCGATGCACTGGAGGCCGGAAAGCACGTTTACTGCGAGGCACCGATTGCGCACACCATCGAGGACGCACGCGCCATCGCCCAGGCAGCCAAGAAGGCCTACAAGCAGCATTTCCAGGTCGGACTGCAGAACCGCTCCGACCCCCAGCGCTCCTTCCTTCTGGAGTTCATCCGCGTCAACGCCATGGGCACCAACGCCATGGCCCGCGCGCAATGGCACAAGAAGCAGAGCTGGCGCCGCGATTCACCCATCGCCTCCCGCCGCGAGGAGATCAACTGGCGCCTGGATCCCAAGCTTTCACTCGGGCTCATCGGCGAGATCGGCATCCATCAGCTCGATGCGGTGAACTGGACCTACGACGAGCTGCCAAAGGCGGTCACCGGATTCAGCTCCATCCGTTTCTGGAAGGACGGCCGCAAGGTCGGAGACACCATCCAGGCCGTCTTCGAATATGCCGACGGACTCAACTACGCCTACGACGCCACCCTGGCCAACAGCTTCGATGCCGAATACGAGATGTTCTATGGCAGTGATTCCGCCATCATGATCCGTGGCTCGAAGGCCTGGATGTTCAAGGAGGTGGATTCACCGCTCCTTGGCTGGGAGGTCTATGCCCGCAAGGATCAGTTCTACGAAGAGACCGGCATCACCCTCATCGCCAATGCCACCCAGATCAAGGACCAGGGCGGCGATGCCGAGGACAAGGCCCGTCGCGCCGTTGAGGAATCCCAGCTTTACCTCTCACTCGGTTCCTTCGTGAACAACAGCCACAAGCACCTATCCTCGGTGGAGGACTACATCACCCTCTTCGGCGGCGACACCGGGCTTGAGGACTATCTCGTTGCGGAACTCAACGGAAAGAAGGAAGCCTTCGGCAGCTACATCGATGGTTACAACGCCACGGTCTGCGCCATCAAGGCCAACGAGGCCGTGGCCGGAAACAAGAAGATCAACTTCTCCAAGGAATGGTTCGCCATCTGATTCAATCCCTAGAGCAAAGGACAACATGAAATCCCCCTCCCTACTCCCAAAACTCACCCTCGCCGCAGCGCTCATCACCTCGGTCGTCACGGCGCAGGCCGCCGACTGGAAGTATTACGCCTCACAGCCCGTCGGAACCAAGATGAAGGTCGACGGCACCTCGACAGTGCATGACTGGACCATCGAGACGTCCCTCGTCGGCGGTGCGATGGAACTGCCTCCCGGTTTCCCCATGGATCCTTCCGTCGCCTCGATCCCTGAGGTGAAGGAAACGCCCAAGGTGAAGATCCTCATCCCGGTGCGTCGCCTCGCCAGTGGCAAGCAGGCCATGGACAACGTCATGCAGCAGGCCATGAACGCCGAGTCCGAACCGATGATCCAGTTCAACCTCACCGAACTGAAGCCGAACAACGAAGGCCGCAAGGCCGGTGATCCACTCAGCTTCAACACCAAGGGCAAGCTGACCGTGTCAGGCAAGACCAAGGAGATCGATCTCCCCGTCACCTTCCATCCCCAGGATGACGGCAAGCTCAAGGTCTCCGGCGAGACCAAGGTGAAGATGTCCGACTTCGGCATTGATCCCCCAGCCCCCAAGGTCGCCCTCGGCCTCATCAAGACCGGCGATGAGGTGAAGGTCTCCTTCGACTGGCTGACCGCACCGAAATAGGGCGACCGAAACAATCTGAATCAACAAGCCCGGCTCGCGAAAGTGAGTCGGGCTTTTTTGTTTTCATTGAACTGGAGGGAAGAGCTCCCGCGAGTCCCAAACTCCAGAGAGTGGCATACTGAGCTCCAAGGTGTCCGCGGCAGCCGATCAGAACCGATTAAACAGAGCCCACTCTATCTTTCACCCTTTCATGGTCTTGAAGTGGGATTCGCGGGAGCTCACCCCTCCAGTTTATTGTCCCCCACTTTCAATACCTCGGACCGCGGCTTTGCCCGGAGGGTCAGCCGCAGCAGCTCCCAAGGATATACCACAGATTCAGAGGACCCACAGATTTCAACTCACGTCGGATCTGAAATCCAATCCTCCGTGATCTTCGATTCTTCGTGGTTTATTTCTTCAACAAGTGGGATTCGCGGGAGCTCATCCCTCCATATTGTTTTAAGGTTGCCCAATACCGTTCACCCTTTAGCCTCCCGCTCCTGTTCATGCAGAACCTTTGGCTCAAAACGATTTCGCTTCTCTGGCTTATCAGCTGGAAGCCGAACCCGTGTGGAGCCGTCACTGCCTGAATCTGACTGAAACTGAAAGATCCGTATGTAGAACCTGCTCCGCACCGGGGCGGGTTTTTCTGTTTTCAGGAACCCTCTTCCCCTGTTCGGAGCCATCCCAACCGATGGCATGTCCAGCGCAACACGCAACCAACTGATCGCCTATGTGGCCTCGGCCGCAAGCTCCCTGTTCTTCTGCTCGAAGGGCATCTTTGTGAAATCCGCCTATGAACATGGCGCCGACACCATCACCGTGCTCGCACTTCGCATGGCGATGTCATTCCCCTTCTTCCTGCTCTGCGCGTGGATCACCTCCCGCAAGGCCGCGCCCCTGACCCGCCAGCAGTGGAACAAGCTGATCCTGCTCGGGTTCATCGGCTACTACCTCTCGGCCATCATCAACTTCCACGGACTGAAATACATCAGCGTCGGACTGGAGCGTATCGTCCTCTTCACCTATCCCTCGCTGGTGTTGCTGGGCGGATGGTTGTTCCTCAGGCGAACGATTCCGCATCGTACCATCATGGCAATGCTCATCTCCTACGTGGGCATCGTGATCTCCTTCATGGGCGAGGCCGAAGGCCTGGGTTCCACATCGGAGACCTTGCTGGGCGTCGGACTGGTGTTGTTGAGTGCCCTCACCTATGCCGGCTTTGTCGTCATCAGTGGTGACCTGACCAAGGAGATGGGGGCCCTGCGGTTCACCTCGCTGGTGGCCTGTTTCTCATGCTTCTTCGTCTTTCTTCACCATGGAATCCAGCACTCGCCAGGTGATCTCCTGCAGGTTTCGACTCCACTGGTTCGCGACGGCGCCATCCTCGCAGTCTTCGGCACATTGGTTCCCTTCTTCCTGATGGGGATCGGGATCCAACGTGCGGGATCGGAGAAGTTCGCGATCATCGGAAGCATCGGCCCTGCCGGAACATTGGTCTTGGCATGGTTGATCCTCGGCGAGATCCCGAAGGCCACCCAGCTGTCCGGCTTTGTGTTGAGTCTGGCGGGAGGCGTGATGGTTTCGCTGTCCAAAGCGAAGCCGGGCTGAGGGGGAGATGTCTGGTACCAGAACAGAAGTGATCGATCTCACAATCGGTTCTACGACCGGACGAGCAGGTCTACGTAGAATCCGATGTCAATCGGATCCCTTCAGACAACCACCCTTTCCTTCAGGCAAATCCAACCTATAATCTCCTTCACATCCGTAACCCCAGGCGTCCACCAGACGTTGCACCGGTTACCCGACCGATGAAGACCCTTGTCAACACGATTATTGCCGTTGTCGCATCCGCCATGTTGGTCAACACCATGACCAAGCGGCAGTTGCAGACCGTTCATGAGCTTGAGACCAACACCCTCGTCGCTCAAGTGACGGATCTTGAGAAGGCACTTCAGGAGGAGAAGAACGCACGGAAGGACCTGCAACCGGAGGTCATCACGGAAACCATCATCAGGACCAATGAGGTCATGGTGCCCGTCGCCACAGGCACCGATCCTAACTACGTGATCGAGCGACTGGTCGCACTCAAGCCGGGTGGAAGTGGATTCGACTATGACCGGACACGACGCAGGATCGTCCACCAGTTTGAAACGCTCTATGACCTGGGGACCAATGCGATTCCCGTCATTCATGGTGTCCTGGCCATGAATGCGGACGTCAGCTACGACCGTCCTCCCCGTCCTCAGCCCGCGTCGACCCAGTCCACCTCACAACAACGACCAGAAAGAAAACCGGATCCCAACCGTGAGGCGTCCGAGCGTATTCGGAATGCTTGGGTGCGACTGCCCTCAAGGGATTTTTCCAATCCGCCCTCGCTTCGACTGGGGCTGATGGAAACCGCGGCACAGATCGGAGGCCCGGAAGCCGAGGCCGCGATTGCCGAGGTACTCGGCACGAGTGGCAGGGGCATCGAGGTGGCCTACGCGGTGAGGCTGCTTGAGGACATGAATCCCGGAGCCTATCGCGAACTGGCCATCGAAGTGGCCACGGATCTCCTTTCCAATCCCGTCGCAGGAGACGACATCATGCGGTCGGACCAGTACAACCGGAACTATCTCTTTGCCGTGCTGCAGAAGTATGGAGATCAATCCTACATCGCCTCCGCCCAGCAGCAGATCATCACGGAAGACGGCAAGATCGACCACCTTGCCCTCAACTGGATGTCCAGCACGCTCAAGGAGGCTGCCGTTCCCGCACTCTACCAGGCCTTCATGGATCCCCGCGTCACCAATCGTGTGGATCGCGGAAAGATCTACGGACATGTTTCTCAGCAGGTCGGAAAACACCCGCAGGCTGACATGATGTTCAAGGAGATCATCAACAACATGGAAGACACCCGAACCCTTTACTACGCGATCTCCGCACTCGATGGTGGCGGTGATGTGAAGCGCCCTGAAGATCCGACCGTGATCCGCAATCGCATGAACCTGATGGAATCGGCCTTGGCCAACATGGAGAACGAGAAGCTCAAGTCCATCATCAATTCCACCTACGAAAACCTGACCTCCCTCTCCAAGGGCGAGAAGATTCCCCAGTCAGGACGTCGTCGTTGAGCGGACCAGCACATGCCTCCGGGCAAAGTAACAAAGCCCGGAGACCAGCAGCAGAAGGAAGAAGGCCTCCACCGAAGCAACCGGGGAAAGTCCCGCCTGCGAACACAGCCGCGACTGGAAGAAGAACGCCAGGAGGAAGGCGAACATGATCTGGAAAAATTTCACGGACAGGGTCGCCAGCATGATCAGCAGGGAATACATCGCAATGCTGTAACCGGCGGTGGCACCGGTCAGCCTTCCATAAGTCTCCGCATCCAGGTAGTTGCCGGCCAGCGCCATCGAGGTCGACTGCATTACGAAGAGCATCGGCATGTCCACGACAGGAATCGAATAACTGTTCAGGATCCGGGCATTGGATGAGGAGAGACTGAAGACCACCGAAGCCAGTGCAAAGAGCCAGTAGGCCGCATACAAGGCGATGGAATCGGTCCGCCATGGAGTACCCGCGGACAGGGCCATGATCAGGAGGAGGATCGTGGCGCCGGCGAAACGGGTCACATTGAAGACTCCGAACCGGTTGTTGAAACTCAGCAGTCGCTGCAGGGACTGCACCCTCAGCAGGGACTGCCCGGAGCGCACGATCAGGAGATCCTTCAGAAGGGCCTTGGCATTGGCATACCGTTCCGCAGGAGCAGGGGCACAGGCCTTCAACACCACCTGATTCAATTCAAAGAGGGCCGCGCGATCCGAACGCGAGTAGAGCGAGTCCGGGAGGGATGGAAACTCGGAGCGATTCAGCCCGGTGATCAATTCGTAGAGCACCTTGCCCAATCCGTAGAGGTCTCCCGACGGTTCGCCCGGACCCTCGGGAGGCAGGTAGCCTTCCGTCCCCACAAAGGAACGTTCCGAACCTATGTCCGTCACCAGCCCGATATCCGCCAACTTGGGTACTCCGTGCACGAAGATCACATTGGAAGGTTTGACGTCGCGATGAATCAGGCCGGCCGCATGAAGATGTCCCAGAGCCGTGGCCAGCCCTGAGATGGTTTCCATGATCCACTCGGAAGAAGGCGGCGTATTGCCCTCGATGATACTCTGGAGCGTCCTTGGCTCATAGGTGTCGGGATCGATGTCGACGCCGGAGTGAAGACAGTCCCCCAACTCCATCACGTAGTAGAAGCACTGTTCCGCCCGCCCCACGTGAAGGATGTTGAGCTGGCTGGGGTGCGAGCGCGAGATGGGCTCAAACTTCCGGATGCCCTCATACTCACGCTCAAAGGGACGTTCATCACGGAAGCGCTCGCGATAGACGATCTTTACCGCCCGATGGACCCCCATGACATTCCGCGCAATCCAGACATCCCCATACCCACCTTCCCCGATCTTGCGGATCAGTTCATGATCGGGAATGGGGGGCGGCTGGGCCATGATTCCGGTCAGGGCTTCAGGACGATTTTTCCGGCGAGGCTGCCCGCCTTGTTCAGCGTGTTCTCCTCCTGGACACGATGTGCCTCCGCCGCCTCGGAAAGAGGCATGACACGGTCAATGCGGGGCTTGATCGCACCCGAGGACAGCCATTCATTCAGGTCCGTCGCACAGGCCTGTTGCTCCTCCTGGGTTGCCTTGAACATGACGAAGCCATGAACGCTGCACTCCTTCACATAGAAGGGTCCCACCGGAAAGGCCGGCTTTGCCTCACGTCCCGCCATGATCACGATTCGTCCCCGCTCCGCCAGCATGCCGATGATCTTCTCAAAATCAGGCTCCCGAGTTGTCTCCCAATAAACAGCCACACCGGAAGGGGTCGCCTTGAGGACTTCCTCAGCCACATTCGCGGTCTTGTAGTTGATCGCCACCTCGGCACCCAGGTCGCGGCAGAGTTGACACTTTTCATCGGTGCCCGCCGTGGCAATCACCCTGGCACCTATCGCCCGCGCCACCTGGATGACTGTGGAACCAACGCCACCCGAGCCACCGTTGACAAAGAGTGTTTCGCCGGCTTTCAACCCTGCCTCCCGGACCAGTCCGAGATGCGCGGTGATGCCCACCAGGGCAAGGGCGGCGGCGTCTTCATCGGAGACATCGTTGGGTGTCGCATAGAGCCAGCCTTCATCGACGGACACCAGCTCCGAGAAGGTCCCCTGTCGTCCTAGCAGTCCCTGGTTCGATCCCCAGACACGGTCCCCCGGCTTGAACCGGGTGACTGAGGAACCAACGGACTCCACCGTGCCCGCGAGATCGCAGCCAATCACAAAGGGACTGGGAATCTCCATCGGGATCAGACCACCACGGATGTAGGTATCAATCGGATTGACGGAAACGGCTCCCACGCGGACGAGGACATCCGACTCTCCCACCTCCGGATCAGGGAGATCTTCATACCGGATGACGTCGGGACCTCCCACGGACTTGATGAATGCGGCTTTCACGGGAACGAATTCACCTCAGAGGGCCTTTCATTGGCAAGCAAGATCGGGCATGCGCCTTGAAATGCCGGAGGCAAGCGATAGGCTTTGGCAGTCCAAGGGTCATGACTGAATTCGAGATAGAGAGACTGGAGGCGGGAGACAAGGTGGTTGCCGGAGTGGATGAAGCAGGTCGGGGCCCGCTGGCCGGCCCCGTCGTGGCCGCCGCCGTTTCCTTTCCTTCCGAATGGCTGAAGGGATCCATGCCGGATGCCCTCGCCGGGCTCAATGATTCCAAGCAACTCACGGAAAAAAAGAGGGAAACCTATTTCGAGGCCCTGCTCGGCTTCGAGGAAATCGACCGCGTCATCATCGAGGTCGATGCAAGGGAGATCGACGAGATCAACATCCTACAGGCCACTTACCTGGCCATGACCCGGTCTGTTGAGGGACTGAAGACACCGCCGGATCATGTTCTGATCGACGGCAACCGCATCCCTCCCCAACTGAAGCTCTCCGCACAGGCGATTGTAAAGGGTGACAGCCGCAGCGTCTCCATCGCCGCCGCCAGCATCCTTGCCAAGGTTCATCGGGACCATCTGATGATGGCATTCGACGAGCAGTATGCCGGTTATGGATTTGCAGGACACAAGGGCTACGGAACCAAGGCCCACCTCAAGGCCATCGAAGAGCTCGGCCCCTGCCCCATCCACCGGATGAGCTTTGCCCCCATCCGGCAGACCCAACTCGATCTCTTCAACTGATACCTCATGGGCGAAGGCTTTCTCCAGCGTCTGCTTCAGAAGTTCAAGGGCCCCAGCGGCGACCAACCGGAACACCTGCGCCGTGGAGAACTGGGGGAGCGTGAGGCCAAACGTTACCTGGTCTCAAAGGGCCTTTGCTTCCTGACCGCCAACTACCGCGGCTCTCGTGGCGAGATCGACCTCGTCTTTGAAGACCAGGGCTGCATCGCCTTCGTGGAGGTGAAGACACGCTCTTCAGGTCAATGGACACGCCCGGCTGCCGCCGTCGATGCAAGGAAACGACGCCTCCTCTCCCAGACCGCCATGGAGTATGTGAAGTCGCTCAAGGACCGGAATGTCCGTTTTCGTTTCGACATCGTCGAGGTGCTGCTGGATGACGACGGCGAAGGCATTGCCGAGATACGCCATCTGCCCAACACCTTCGAGATGACCCGCCCCTACCGTCACGGTTGACCCGTCATGCCTGAACTGCCCGAAGTCGAGATCCTCGTCCGCCACCTGCGACCCCAATTGCAGGGAAAGCGCATTCGTGGCCTTCAGGTCCTCAAACCAAACCTTCTCGACCGGATCTCGGAAGAGGAACTGGCAGGTCTCATGGAAGGCCTCGTCATCCGGGACATCGGCCGCCGCGGCAAGTTCATCCTCTTTGAGACCAATGGCCCACGCATGGTCAGCCACCTCGGCATGACCGGTCGGATGTATCTTCAATCAGCAGGAACCGACCTCCCAAGGCACACTGCCGTCACCTGGATCGCAGGAAGGATGCGGTTCATCTTCGAGGATGCGCGTTCCTTCGGTTCCATCGGAATCAGCGATGCCTCTCTGCAGCGGATGGGACCCGAGGCACTGGGGGAAACCTTCACGCCCGACCTGCTTCACCAGTCCTTGAAGGGATCGAGGACACCGATCAAGAACCGGCTCATGGACCAGTCCATTGTTGCGGGCCTCGGCAACATCTATGTCAGCGAGGCCCTCTTTCGCTCAGGGATCCGCCCGACGCTCGCCTCCAACAAGGTCAGTCGCGCGCGGGCACAGCGACTCTGGTCCACCATCCGGGAAACGCTCGGGGATGCCATCGAACTCGGTGTGTCCCTGTCACTCGACTTTTCGGGCACCTCCGGGAGAAACGATGGTCTTTTCTATTTCGGTTCCGGAGGAAGGAAGGAAGACAATGCCGAGGAACGCTTTCTCGTCTATGGGAGGGAGGGCAAGCGCTGCCGCCAATGCGGAACAGTGGTCAGGAAGGTCGTTCAATCGAACCGGAGCAGCTTCTACTGTCCCGTTTGCCAGAAGTGATCAGATGGGAGGTTCCGTATTCTCCTCGAACTCCTTGAGGGTCTCGAGATCGATGAACTCGAGGGCCGAGAGGTGGGTGGCCTCCAGGCGGATCTTCGGAGCCATACCTTCCTTGAAGGCCTCCAGCCAACGGCCGAGACAGAGGCACCAGTGGTCGCCTTCCTTGAGTCCGGGGAACTGCCATTCAGGCCGTGGGGTCGAGAGGTCGTTGCCCATGGCCTTGGAAAACGCCAGAAAGTCCTCGGTCACCGCCACGCACACGGTGTGCATGCCGACGTCCTGGGCATTGGTGTCACACTTCCCGTTCCTGAAGAAACCGGTGACAGGATCCATGCAGCAGCATTCCAGATCCGTTCCCAGTACGTTCTTAGCCATAGGAAAGCCTCGCCTTGTCAGACCATCTCGATGCCGGCCAGGCGCATCTCGCGAATGGCGGTATCGACGTCTGTTGGAATCAGGTTCACACCCCGGCAGGCACCGAGGATGACCTTGGTCTTGAAGCCGTCCTGCCGGGCGTCCATCGCGGTGAATTTCACACAATAGTCGGTGGCAAGGCCTGCGATCGCGACCTCCTCGATCCCGTTTTCCTTGAGGTATTCGGAAAGCCCGGTCGCCTTCTTGTGTCCGTTGTCGTAGAGCCCGCTGTAGGAATCGATCTCGGGATCCGTGCCCTTTTCAAAGACCTTGGCGATGTGGGAGGTATCCAGTTCCTTGACGAACTCGGCCCCTTCCGTGCCCTGGACGCAGTGGACAGGCCAGAGGATCTGGGGAAGGCCGCCAAGGCGCACAATATCCTGCACCTGCTTGCCCTCATGACTGGCGGCGAAGCTTCCATGATTGGCCGGATGCCAATCCTTGGTCGCCACGACGAGGTCATAGTCACCCTGGATCCGGTTGATGATGGGAATGATCTTGTCTCCATCCGGCACGCCAAGCGCCCCGCCGGGACAGAAGTCATTCTGTACATCAACAATGATGAGTGCTTTCTTGCTCATGGCCGTCTAATCGGTCGTCGTCAATTCAGGGCCTCAGGCGTGTCCAAAAGCCTGTTTCCCGAGTGGTTTAAATGCTTTGGGAGGAAGAGTATAGAGCTTTTCTCCTGTTTTTGACCTGCTTTTGACCTCCATCGCTCCCGACTGTATGAGCAGCGACCGGACTTTCCGCAACTCAAAAGGATTTCTGAAAACCACTGAAAAGAGATCCCTCGCCTCCGGAAGCGTAAACTCCCTTGGGAGCATCTGGTAGAGCCGGGGTTCCTCGGTGAGATCGCGGACCAACTGGCGGTAGGAAAGCTTGAGAATCTTGCTGTGGTCGAAGGCCAGCTTGGGAAGCCGGCCAACCGAAAACCACTCGGCATGCCTCGCATCCGAACCGGCCTGCTTCCTGCAGCGCTTCTTGCTGACCAACGCTGTGCAGGCGACGGTGATGATGCGTTCCCTTGGGTCGCGGCCCGGTTTGCCGAAGGTTCCAACCTGAGAAAGTCTTCCCTTGCGGATGCCGGTCTCCTCATGAAGTTCCCGGCTGGCAGCCTCATCAAGATCCTCGTCGTAATCGACAAATCCACCGGGAATCGCCCAGCGCCCCTTGTAGGGATCGGATGCCCGCTCGATCAGCAACACCTCGAGGGGAGAGCCCGGCTCATAGCCGAACAGGACAATGTCCACGGTAACCGCTGGATGTGGGTATTCGTAGGTAAAGGCCATCAGGCAGTGGGCAGGTCATTCATCCAACTCCCTCAACTCCCTCGCAAAACCTCCCGAGAGTATCGGAAACCGACACCAAGTCTTTGGATCAAGGTTCTTGTCGTCAACATGAAACGACGGGGCATAGCGTTCACGCTTCCATTGGTTGCGTGTCCAGAGGCGGAAGAAGCGCCGGATCCACTCCTTCATCTGCTCCTCACCCGCATCCGGAAAACGCCGCGCCAGCTCTGAAAGGATTTCAACCGGATTCAGCTTGTCACGGATGGCAAGCCCCTCGATTTCATCGAGCACCTCGTATGGCATGAGGTCATCCTCATCGGTCTGCTTCATCTCCTGCGGACGAAGTTCCGCGGTCGGTTCCTGTTCGTTGACGGCCTTGAGCGCGGGAATGGAAATACCACCTTCGGGTCCGCCCGCCTCCATCCATCGGAGCCATTTCCTGAGGAAGGCCTTGTCGATGCCAGCAATGGGCGAGAGTCCACCACTGGTGTCTCCGTCCATGGTGGCGTATCCCACCGCGGCCTCGGAACGGTTGCTGGTGGAGAGGAGCAGGCCTCCAGTGATGTTCGCCAGCATCCAGATCCCGGGCGAACGAACACGGGCCTGGATGTTCTGCAATGCAATGTCATCGGTCTCCCAGGTCAGCTTTCGGCCAAGGGCGCCTTCGATCATGCCCACGTAGCCTTCGAGGATCGGATCCACATCCAGTTCATGAAAGGTGGCCCCAAGCTCCTCGGCGAGTCCCCTTGCCGCATTCCGGGTCACGTCACCGCTGTTGCGGGTTGCCTGGTAGGCGCAGTGCAGATACCGGCGGATGACCTCCTTCGCCGGATCATCACCCAGCTCCTCCGCCTTGACCGGCAGTCGGCTGAGCTCAATGAAGCGTTCCACGCCCAGCTCATCAACGCCCCTTCTCAACATGAGGGAAACCAGGCTGACCACGGCTGCGGAATCGACACCGCCACTCAAGGAGACCACAAATCCCTTCGACCAGCTCTTACGCATGTAGTCGAAGAGCCCGAGGGTCTGTGCTCGGTAGAACTCCTCCTCCTTCACGTGATCACCATTCTCCCACTTTTCCTGGATGGGTGTCTGGGTCAGGAGCTCCTCCGAGGTTGGGATCACATGGGTAACCGTGATGGTGTCCTCACCGTCGGTGCCCACGTTGGGATGATAGCTGGATAGCTTGGCCCGCTGCACGCGGTTCGCATCCACGTCCACGACAGCCGTGGTCAACCGGACGCTGTCGAAGGAGAAGCGGCGACCGATCGCCACCATCTTTCCCTGGGTGGCAATCACCGCGCCACCATCGTAGATCGCCCTTCCGGAGTCGTTGCCGAGCTGGTTGGCGTAGACATAGACCACACCGAAGGCACGTGAGCCCTCCTGGGCAAACCGATTGCGGACCTGCTGCTTTCCAAAGGCAAAATGGGACGCGCTGGGATTGAGGATGATGTCGACACCCCGCTTCACCAGGGAGGATCCCGGCCGGGTGGCCACCCAGGCATCCTCACAGATCTCAAAGCCGATCCTGACTCCACCGACGTCGAAAATCAGGTCGCCGATGGGAATGCGATCCCCACCATCACGGACCGTCCCAACCACGCCAGCGGGCCATGCCTTGAAGAAGCGGGGTTCATAGTGGATGCCGTCGCCGGCAAGATTCTGCTTTGCGGCCAGCCCTGCGATCTTCCCATCCACGATCAGGCAGGCGCAGTTGTACATCGTGCTGCGGTGAAAGACCGGAAGCCCGAGGGCCACGACCATGCCTTTAGTCTCGGGAAGGATCGACTTGAGGATGTCCCATGCCATCCGGGCGGTGCCGGGCGAGTGGAAGGCATCCTCGCAGCCATAGCCAGTGATCGCCAGCTCCGGAAGACAGAGGAGGGACACATTGGCGGCCCGGGCTTCATTGATCGCCCTGAGGATGTTCTGCTGGTTGTTGTCCCAGTCCAGCGCGGTCTGGTTCAGCACCGCTGCGCCTGTCTTGATGCGTCTCATGGTCGCCTCTCTATTTCTGCCCGGAACGGATCTCCGCGATGAGTTTGGCCTTCAGGTCGAACAACTCCTGCTCAAGTCCGACCGGAAAGGCCTCCGGCTCCGCAAAGCGCTTCACCTTTTCGGAAAAAAAGGATTTCTCCTCCTCCGCATAGGCCCTGGTCTCCTCGACCGTGGGAATATCATACACGAGTTTCCCGTCCCTGAAAATCGGCTTGAGCAGATCCTCATACTCATAGTCGCCATCCAGTTCCCGCTCCACGGAGGGATCCTTCTGCAGCACAAGCGTCGGCGCATCCTTGATGCCAATCTGCTCGTCATAGATGACATCCGCCACGGCGGCATCACCCTGGTAGAATCGACGCACCTGCTGGATGCCCGGGTTGGAGACCTTGATCGACTGTTCCGACAGCTTCACCGTGTAGCGCCATTCCTCACCAGGACGACGAATCGCCGCAAGCTTGTAGACGCCGCCGAGGGCCGGTTGGTCGTAGGCCGTGGCCAGTTTGGTGCCAACGCCCCAGACGTTGATGCAGCATCCCTGCTTCTTGAGTTCGGTGACCAGTCCCTCATCGAGGTCGTTGCTGGCCACGATGGCCGCATCCTTGAAACCGGCATCATCCAGGAGGTTGCGCGCCTCGATGCTCAACTCCGCAAGGTCTCCGGAGTCCAGGCGGATGCCCACCATCTTGTGCCCGTTGGCCTGAAGCCATTCGCCCACCTCGATCGCCTTCTTCACCCCGTTGATCGTGTCGTAGGTATCCACAAGGAAGACGCAGTTGTTCGGCATGGCCTCGGCATAGGACTGGAAGGCCTCCATCTCCGTTTCAAAGGACATGATCCAGCTGTGGGCGTGGGTGCCCTTGACCGGAATGCCAAAGACCTTGCCGGCCAGCACGTTGGAGGTCGCCGCACAACCTCCCACATGAGCGGCCCAGCTTGCGGAAAGCGACCCGTCCAGCCCCTGCGCCCGCCGCAGACCAAACTCCAGCACCGGATCCTCACAAGCTGCCTGCGTCACGCGGGCCGCCTTGGTGGCGACCAAGGTCTGGAAATTCATCATGCAAAGCAGGGCTGTCTCAAGGATCTGGCACTGGATGATCGGACCCTTGATCCGCAAAAGCGGCTCGTTCGCAAAGACAACCGCCCCTTCCTCGACGCCGTCGACATCACAGCAAAACCTCATCCCCTCAAGGTAATCGAGAAACCCCTTCTCAAAAAGCGGCTTGCCGTCATTCCCGGTCAGGGTCGCTAGGTAGTCGATGTCGGAGGGTTCGAAGCCGAAATCCTGAAGATAATCGATGACGTAACGGAGGCCACAGGCGACCGCATATCCCCCCGAAAACGGCGGCTTGCGGAAAAACAGGTGGAAAACGGCCTCCTTCTCGGCGCTGCCCGTCTTCCAGTAGCCATACGACATCGTCAACTGATAGAGGTCGGTGGCAAGGACCAGGCTCTCTCCATAAATCCGGCTCGTCGTTTTCATAGGCGCAGGCTGGGACAAACTGCCGTTTCGACGCGCATAGTGTAGGTCATCGACGGGCGAAGCAAGAACTCGGGACGGGATTTGGCCTGACGTCCCGATGAAGGCCGTCCTTCCCCGGTCCCCGAAGGTCCCATTAAAGCCGCATTTCATGCTTTATTCATCCCCCCATGATCTGAAAGGTTTTCCGGGCGCGGCCGCCTTGCCACTCCAACCTCTTCCGAGGTCCGCGATCCTCCGCAAGGAAATCGAAGCCGCCCACCGCAGATCCTACCCGAAGGCTGGACTGCCCAAGTAAAAATGAATCCCGCTGCAAGAAAGCGAAGTCGTGGCGATCAAAGCCGCTACGAAGGCAATTCACTCGATATCGCGATTGAAAAGGCGCTCGAATGGTCGGACAAGGAGCAGTTCGACGAGGGCTACTGGTGTGGTCCCCTGGAATGCAATTCCTGCCTCGAGGCCGAGTGGATCCTGTTCATGCACATCATGAACATGAAGGACCACCCCAAGCTTCCCGGCCTCGTGCAGTGCCTTCTGAATGAACAGCGCCCCGACGGATCCTGGGACATCTACTACGGCGCGCCCATGGGCGACATCAACACCACCGTGGAGTGCTACATGGCCCTCCGCTCAGCCGGGCTCGATCCCGAAGATGACGTCCTGAAGCGTGCGCGCGAATGGATCCTTTCCCACGGCGGACTCAGGGAAATCCGGGTCTTCACGAAATACTGGCTGGCCATGATTGGGGAATGGCCATGGGAAAAGACCCCCACCCTGATTCCCGAGTTGATCTGGCTTCCCTCATGGATGCCCTTCAACATCTACGACTTTTCCTCATGGGCACGTGCCACGCTGGTGCCCCTTTGCCTCCTCTGCTGCCACCGGCCGGTCGTACCGCTACCCGAGGATAAGCGGATGGATGAACTTTTTCCGGAGGGACGCGAGAACTTCGATTTTTCACTGCAGCGAAAGGCCGGACTGATTTCCTGGGAATCGGTCTTCCACGGATTCGACCGCTTTTTCGGAACGCTCTACTACCATTCCCCCGTCAAGCCCTTCCGTGAGGTCGCCAGGGCACAGTGCCGCGACTGGATCATCGCGCACCAGGATGCAGATGGAGGATGGGGAGGCATCCAGCCCCCATGGATCTACTCCATCATGGCCCTGCACTTCGACGGCTATTCCATGACCCATCCCGTCATGGCAAAGGGGCTTTCCACCATCGACAGCCACTGGTCCTACGAACGCGACGGCGGCACCTACATCCAGGCCTGCATGTCGCCGGTCTGGGACACGCTGCTCACCATGCTTGCACAGGAGGACTGCGGCGAAACGATCGATTCCCGTCCCTCGATGAGGCTGGCACTCGAATGGGTCCTCAAGAAGCAGGTCTTCGTGGGTGGCGACTGGCAGGTGCACGTGCGCAACGTCCAGCCCGGTGGCTGGGCCTTCGAACACGAGAACGCCGCCTATCCGGATGTCGATGACACCTCGGTCGCCGTCATCGTGCTTTCAAGGATCCGCGAGTACCTGAAAACCAACCAAGGGGATCCGGACCTCATCGCCAAGGTGGAACATTCGGTTTCCAGGGCAGTACACTGGATGATGGGATTCCAGTGTCGCGCCGGAGGCTGGGCGGCCTTCGACAAGGACAACGATTCCGAATGGGTCTGCAAGATTCCCTTCTGTGACTTTGGAGAGGTGCTGGACCCGCCTTCCGTGGATGTCACCGCCCATGTGCTTGAATCCCTTGGCCTCAACGGCTTCACCAGGAACGACCCCGAGGTAGCCCGTGCCATCGCCTTCATCAAGTCGGAGCAGGAGGATGAGGGAAGCTGGTTTGGACGCTGGGGCGTAAACCACATCTATGGAACCGCAGCCGTCCTGCCCGGACTGGAGGGAGTGGGCGAGGACATGACCCAGCCCTACATCCGCAAGGCCGCGGACTGGCTCGTCTCAAAGCAGAATGACGATGGAGGCTGGGGTGAAACCTGTGCCTCCTACATGGACGACCACCTGCGCGGCGTGGGTGATTCCACCGCCTCCCAGACAGGCTGGGGCATCATGGCCCTCGTCGCGATGAAGAGTCCCGACTACAACGACGCCATCCTCAAGGCCGTCGCCTGGCTGGAGAAGACCCAGAGGAAGGACGGCACCTGGGATGAGCCCCAGTACACGGGCACCGGTTTTCCGGGCTATGGAGTGGGACATCGTGTGGAACTGAGAAAGCAGGGAGACCTGCACCAGGGCAACGAATTGGCCCGTGGGTTCATGATCAACTACAACCTCTACCGACACTACTTCCCCCTGATGGCCATGGGACGTGCCCGCAGGCACCTCTCAGGATCCTGAGGTCTCAGGCAAACTGGGGATGCCCCAGCAGGCGTTCCAGGCTTTCCTCCAAAATGGGCCTCTGCACGTAAGGCCCCTTCATCATGGGTTCGGCATTTCCCGAGATCCGGACGCGATCCAGCCAACCTGATTCAAGCGGCTCCTCCAGCAGATCCTTCCGGGTCGCGGCAATCGTGGTTTCCTCCTGCACACCGGTCGGCCTTCCAACCCCGACATGGAATCCCGCAAGCAGCAGGCTCACCCGCAGCATGGTCGACCTCGAGTAAGTCGCCAGCATGCAGGCCTTGTCACCCACCTGCCTGCGAATGCCCTCGAACAAGGGCAGGGTCCACATCTCCGGGTTCTTTCCCGGCGAATAGGCATCATGAAAGATCACGTCCGGGCGGGGCAGCTTTTCCGCAGCTTCATTTTTCATGAGCCCCGGAAAATCACCTTCCACCAGCTTCCAGTGCCGGTTCCCTTCCCTCCATTCACCCTTCTCCAGCAGCTGCCGGAGGGCCTCCTCGAACCCGGCAACGTAGGGAAGCCTGTCCGGGGAACGAAGCGCCAGTCTGAGGGGTTCAAGGGTATGGTCGAAACTGAGCATCTCCACCTCGACCGGAAGGTCCCCGGTTTCCCTGAGGAAGGTGAGGGCGTTGGCACCGGAACCCAGGCCCACATCCCAGACCACAAAACACCCCTCCTGCTGCTCCATTCGCTCGCGAACCTTCAACTGCTCCACATACAGCGCCTTCGCCTCGGCGGCCGGACCAAGCCCGGGATGGAAACACTCGTCCTCCAGGCGGGAATGAATGGTCCATGTCCCGTCGCGCAGCTGCCTGAGCTCATGTGAAGCGCCATCCACGCCGAAAACGTAGTCCGGTGGCTCCGGTGACACCAGCAGCATTCATTTAGCATTGCATCCGTAGAAGACAGGACGACCATCGGGCTCTCCATGAAAACCACCAAGGCACTCGTGACCCTGATGGCCCTGTCTCTCTGGATCCCGCTTGAATCCAAGGCCATCCAACTGGGGCTGGAAAGCTATCACCTCGGAACGCCCGGCTTTCCGGAATGGTCCCACTTCGAGGGAAGAACTCCCCACGGCCGACAGCTTGATGTCGAATTCGAGGCGGAAGCCAGCACCACGGAACAAAGCCTCCTGCTCACCCAGGATGACGTGAAGCACAACTGGTCGGTCCGGATCAACGGAAAGGAGATCGGACAACTCACCAACCGCGAGGTCGCCCTCACGCGCTGCTTCGCAATTCCCGCCGGCCTCCTCAAGGACGGCACCAACCTGCTCTCAATCGTTCCTCCCAAGAACACGGATGACATCCTCATCAGCAACATCCGTCTTGAGACATCGCCAAGGGCGGAGACGCTGAGCCGGGGCAAGGTCCAGGTGAAGGTCCTTTCCGGAGGACTGGCACTCCCATGCCGTATCACGATCGTCGATGACGCAGGTGTGCTGGTTCCGTTCCACACGGACGCCACACAGACCCTCCCAACAGGTCGCGGTCCCCTTCCCTCAAAGCCCGGCCAGTTCATGGCAACGCGACCCGGGGTCATCTACACCAGGACCGGCCATGCGGAGTTCGGCCTTTCCGAAGGAACCTATACCCTCTTCGCTAGCCGGGGCTTCGAATGGGGCGTCGACCAGACACAGATTGAGGTTCGAAAAGGGAGCACCACCCAGATCGACTTCACCATCGAAAGGGAGGTCGATACCGAAGGCTGGATTGCCGCCGACACCCATATCCACAACCTGACCCACAGCGGGCACGGCGATGCCACGATTGATGAGGGCATGATCACCATCGCGGCCGAGGGCATCGAGCTGGCGGTGGCCACCGATCACAATCACCACACGGACTATTCGCCCGCGATGCAGCGCACCGGGCTCCAGTCCCACTTCACGGCCGTGACCGGAAACGAGGTCACCACCAAGCACGGACACTTCAATGCCTTCCCCATCGATCCCACCAGCGCCCTGCCCGACCACAAGCTCAGCGACTGGCACGAACTGATGCGGAACATCCGCTCCACCACCGGCGCCAAGGTCATTCAGTTGAATCATCCGCGCAATGTGCACAGCGGCTTCTCCCCCATGGATCCCGAACACTTCCGGCAGATGACCGGCGATAACCTCAAGGGAGACGACTACACCTTCGACGCCATCGAGGTGGTGACCTCCGCCGCGCTCCAGTCCGAATTGATGGACCCGATCCGTGACTGGTTTGGACTCCTCAACCGTGGCTACCGGATCACGGGTCTGGGTTCCAGCGACACCCATTACGTCAGCCGGATGATCCTTGGTCAGGGTCGCACCTACATCGCCTGCGAAGACAACCGTCCTGAGGCCGTCTCCATCGAGGAGGCAGTGAAGAGTTTCCGCAGTGGCCGTGCCCTCGTGAGCATGGGGTTGCTCGTGAACATGACCATCGAGACCGAAGGCGTCGGATCGCTCGTCAGCGTGGACGAGGGCAAGGTGATGGCGGACATCCGGATCCAGGGCCCCTCATGGGTCAGTGCCGATACCCTGGAACTCTACCTCAACGGAGAGCTGATTCATCAGGCAACCCTGCAATCGCAGACAGGAGCACCGCTACGGATCCACCGGAAGGTCGCCCTGCCCAGGATGAAGCAGGATGCCTGGCTCGTCGCCATCGCCACAGGCCCCGGTGTAAGCCAACCCTTCTGGCCCATTCCACGTCCCTACCAACCCACTTCCAAGACATGGACGCCCCGCATCATCGGACTCACCAACCCCATCCGGATCGACGCCGACTACGACGGACGCTGGGGCTCTCCCTACGATCTGGCCAAGGCCGTCCTTGCCTCCGACAAGATGGACGAAGCACTGCGATCCATCAACCGCGCCGCGGCACTCCAGCTCGCCTCCATTCTCCATGCCCAAGGCAAAGACCTCACGACCTGGCTGGAAGAATCATCACCAGTCAGTCCGACCGTGCGAAAGGCCTTCACGGATTTTCAACAGTCATTGCCCGTGAAGCCTCCAGCTGCCTCTCAATCCCAACCATGAGCGAGTCAATACGCGCAATGGTGTCGGCACGGGACTCCATCCAGTGGGAGACGGAGGCCAACCATTCAGGGCCGTAATAGAAGCTGGAGAACCCAAAAACGTCGGCGTTCCGACTCGAATTCCTGATTCGCAGCCTTCTCGCCTGTTGCTGCAGTTCCAGATGAGACAGCTCCCATAAGGCCTTTTGCTGCCGGTCAAACTCCAACTGCACCCACCGCTCGGCGCAGAGGAGCGTGCCTGCTCCGGCATAGAGCCTCATCAGCACCCATTCCTTTTCGTCAGCACCATGCTGGAACGCCCTTTGATCGATGCTGTCCACCAGGGAAACCCTACACTCCCTTGAGTCACGATAGAGCTCACCGAGGAACTGCTTCGGATCGTGATCCATCAGCACACCCCGAAGCCGCCGCAAATCCTCTGCAAGCCTGAGGAGATCCTCTTCTTCGACCCGTCCCTCTCCCAACAGCTTACCCAGGCGATGGATCATCCTCTCCGTGTGGAATCCGACACCCTCGATCGCCTGGAGAAAATGGGACCCTCCCGATTGCAGGATCTTGATTCGAATCATGTTGGATAGATGACGGGCCCTCGAGAACTCGAGGAGACTTTTCATCCTTGATCAACTCCTCCCGTTCCAGTGCGTTCAACGCACAATGGATGCCGGAACGTGTCATCGGCACCAGACCATGGCCGTACCAGTTCATGGAATGAAAGGTCAGGACATCATAGTCTTCATAGTCCTGAAGATCCGCATCAACCCTGCGAAGGAATGCACGGTTCGCATCATAGATTCGCTGTTCCTCATCTTCGGTGTACAGGACCTGCGGGACAGTGACGTTCAAATTCTTCCACTCTCCAGCGATTCGATGAAAGCCCGAATACGGAGCGGAACCTTTCTCCCAGGAGTCCACGGCCTCGATCCTTCCTTCCAGTTCAGCTGCACGAACTGAG